>NZ_DGYQ01000026.1:240460-287825 GCF_002396765.1 Exiguobacterium sp. UBA5002 | reverse complement strand
ATTCGTACTGTTTCATCTGAAGAAAACTTAGATTTAGTCATACAAAAAGCTCCCTTCAAAAAGTAGACAGTTTTTGTTATTTCAACTATCTACTTTTTGGGGAGCATATCAGTTTCGTTTCGCAGCTAGTTGTTGTGCCTTTTTCGTATTCGCAAAATGGTCTTTCGTCCAGTCACGCAGTTTGTCAGCTCCATAACGTAAAATCAGTGAGGCGGCGACTTGATCGACCTTGGCACCAGCACCTTTCGGAATGACGACACCTGTTGTTTCACTCAACTTGTCCATCTCCTTCAAAAAGATGGCGCGAGCAATGATCGAGGAGGCAGCGACAGCGACATGGAGTTGTTCCGCCTTGGTCGAGAAGTAGACATTTTCTCGAACGGGATTGACGACACCAGCTAGGTGTTTATAATAGACACTTTTTTCGGCGAACTGATCAATCAAGATCGCTTCTGGTTTCGTCTCCAGTTGGTCAAGAAGCCGCTCGATTACATCATTATGCATCAGGGCAGTCATCTTTCCTTGAGTCATCGACCGTTGCATCTGATTGTATTCTGGATTGTGTAGGATACGATATGTGTACGGAATGACAGCATGGAGATCGCGAGCAATTCGACGAATCTCGATATCGTTCAAATGTTTGGAGTCTCGGACACCGAGTTCGTGAAGAAGTGCGATCTGCTTTCGATCAACAAAGGAAGCGGCGACGACGAGTGGACCGAAGAAATCGCCTTTCCCGACTTCGTCACTACCAACGACGGACCATTCCGAAAAACCATTCGGTAACGTTGAAACAAGTGGTTCTTTCGACTTAGTCGGCGAAGCCGTACCGAAACGTGTAGCGATAGCTTCGGCTTGCGGTCCTTGAAACATCACTTTTCCAGAATTATAAATCGTGATGACACAACCAGGAATCTTGGCAGCAAAACGGGCATACGGAGGAGACTTCGTCTCGTTCTGTTTGAAGTTCTGTATGACTAAGTCCTGTTTTTCTTTAGATAAGCGTAAAACGGTCGTTCCCATAGGATAACCTCCCTTTCCGGGATTAAGCATACCATCCTTAAGACCGATGGGGGACTTCTTTTCCTAAAACGAAAATGATGGTACTATATGAAAGAAGCAAAGTATGAGGAGGACAGAAAAATGGCTGATTCAGAAGGGTTGAACCGGACGACGATTCATATCGCAGGCAATGATTATACGATTGTCGGAACGGAGTCGCCAGAACACGTACGCGAAGTGGGTCTCCTCGTGGATACGAAAATTCGAGAAATCCGAGAACAAGCACCACAACTCGACGTTCGTCAAATCGCCGTCCTAGCGGCGCTTAATATTGGTAGTGATTACGTAAAAATAAAAAAGAATTTGGGTGAACTATAAACTATGATTTCTTTCGTTATCTTATTACTTCTCGCCTTAGGCGTCATGACGGGTGTCCGACGGGGAGTCGTATTGCAGGCCGGGCATTTGCTCAGCCTGATCATTTCCTTCATCGTCGCCTTGTCGTTTTATGAAGAATTGGCGACGAAATTCCGATTGTGGGTACCATATCCGTCGACACTGGATGATGCGGGAATCGATTTGACGATGTTCGCGATTCCAAGTTCAGCACGACTCGATGAGGTGTTCTACAAAGCCTTTTGGTTCGTCGTCCTGTTCTTCGGTACAAAAATCATCTTATCGATCTTATTGTCGATGTTTGATTCGTTGACGAATGTCCCGATTCTAAAACAAGTCAAAGGGTTGTTAGGTGGTGTCTTTGGTTTCATCGAGATGTACATCTTCATCTTCCTGCTCTTGTTCTTAGCGGCATTCGTTCCAATCCAATCGATACAGGATGCGATCGCGGACTCGAGTTTAGCAAGCTTCATTATCCAACATACACCGCTTCTTGCGAACTGGCTGATGGATAAAGTTGGATTGATAAAATAAACAGGCTCCCACGATTGGGAGCTTTTTTTGAGGGGAGAACTGCACATGCGTACGATTCAAGATGCGATGCGTCATTTGGAACGGATATCGGTCTACCTAGAGGTCAAAGGGGAAAATCCATTTAAGATTAATGCTTTTCGGAAAGCAGCAAGTATCCTCGAAGCATCCGATGCTGACTTCACGGCGATCGAGGATTTCACGGCGATGAAGGGGATCGGGAAAGGAACGGCTGCTGTTCTAGAGGAATACCGGGAAACGGGAACGAGCACGGCACTGACAGAACTCGAACAAGAAGTGCCAGAAGGATTGATCGCCTTATTGAAGATTCCGGGTCTTGGTGGGAAAAAGCTCGCTAAACTGCATGAAGTCGGCGTCATTGATGCAGATTCCTTTGCAGAGAAATTAGCAGATGGTACAGTCGAAGCGATGCCTGGATTCGGCAAGAAGACGGTCGAGAAGTACGTTAAAGCACTGGAAACGTTTGAAACACGACCGGAGCGATTACCATATGGTGTCATGCGAAAGATCGTCGCTGAATTGAATCAGACACTTGCATCGTTTGATGCAATCATTCGCTTTGAAGTTGGGGGAAGTTTCCGTCGAGCAGAAGAGACGTGTAAGGATCTTGATTTCATTCTATCAACGAACGAACCGGAACGAATCAAGGAGCAGCTCCTAGAACTGTCGCACATCGATGAAGTCATCGCAGCTGGTAGCACGAAAGTATCGCTCATCTTAAAACGAGACGTTCATTATATCGCGGTTGATTTCCGAATCGTGGATGATGCGGCGTATGCATCCACATTACATCACTTTACGGGTTCGAAGGATCACAACGTCCGGATGCGCCAACTCGCAAAAGAGCGAGGGGAGAGTATTTCTGAATATGGTGTCGAGACCGAGCAAGGATTAGTGCAACCGAAGACAGAAGAAGAATTGTTTGCGCGGTACGATTTACCGTTCATCGCGCCTGAATTACGAGCGGGACGTCATGAATTCGAGCAAGATTTATCACGTCTCTTGACGGAACAAGATATTCAAGCCGATGTGCATATGCATACGACATGGTCAGATGGTACGTTGTCTGTTGAAGAACTAGTCGATGCCTGTGCTGCACGCGGATATACATGGATGGCGATCACGGATCATAGTAAATATATGAAATTCGTCAATGGATTAACGGAAGAACGTCTGCGTGCACAACGTATTGAAATCGAAGCGGCACGCGAGAAACATCCCGATATGACAATTTTATGTGGTGTCGAGATGGATATCTTGCCCGATGGATCACTTGATTATGAAGATGAGTTCTTAAAAGAAATGGACTATGTCATCGCCTCGATCCACTCGAAGTTCGATCAGACGGAAGAAGAGATCATGCAGCGGCTCGAGAATGCTTGTCGTAATCCTTATGTTTCCTTGATTGCTCATCCGACGGGACGAATCATTGGAAGACGAGAAGGATACGCCGTCAATGTCGATCGATTGATCGAACTAGCAGCGGAGACAGGAACAGCGCTTGAGATGAACGCGAATCCAGCACGTTTTGATTTAACGGCAAGTTCGCTTGCGAAAGCGAAGGCTGCCGGCGTGAAGATTTTAATTAATACGGATACACACCGACCAGAAATGTTAGAAGATATGAAACTTGGAGTTCTCCATGCTCGTAAAGCTTATTTGGAGGCGTCTGATGTCATCAATACGTGGTCTGCTGAAGAAGCACTCGAATTCTTCGGTCGAAAACGTTTAGGAGTGGATTAAATGAATGCTAACGCATTACGCGTTTTAGAATATGAGAAGTTAAAAGAAAACATGCTCGCCTTCACAGCTAGTTCACTCGGAGCACAGTTCGTTCGAGCGATGCGTCCAGCGGAAGAGTTCGAGCAGGTCAAGGAATTATTGGCTGTCACGACGGAAGCAACGACGGTTTATCGGTTACGTGACCGTTATCCGTTCGGTGGACTGACAGATGTCCGCAGTGAAGTGAAACGAGCAGAAATTGGTTCGGTCCTCTCGACGAGTGAACTTCTATCCGTCGCAGACGTCGTCTATTCAGGACGTCAAGTAAAGGCGTTCCAGGAACGATTGCATGAGGATCATCCGGATCTACGATTACCACGCCTTGATAGTCGAATTGAGCAAATCACGAAGCTCGTTGAGATCGAACAGGGGATTCGTCATGCCATTGACGATCAGGGAACTGTTCAAGATTCGGCAAGTGATAAATTACGAGCGTTACGCAGTCAGTTGCGTTCGCTTGAAGGACAAGTTCGTTCAAAAATCGATAGTGTCTTACGTAGTAAAGCGAAGATGCTGTCTGACGCCATCGTGACGATGCGAAATGATCGCTACTGTGTCCCGGTCAAACAAGAATATCGTCAAGCGTTCGGTGGGATCGTTCATGATCAGTCGGCGTCCGGTGCGACGTTGTTCATCGAACCACAAGCCGTCGTTTCTGCGAACAACGAGATCCAAGAAGCGCGTTTGAAAGAACGGGCGGAAATCGAACGAATTCTTGCACAACTATCGGCACTTGTCGGTAGCGTTGGTGATTCGCTACGCATCAATCTGGATGTATTAGCAGAACTTGATTTCATCATGGCGAAAGCATTATACGGTCATCAGATTGGAGCGGTCGAGCCACGCTTGAACGAAAACCGCCATATCATTCTGAAGGAAGCACGGCATCCGTTCATCCCGAAAGAGGAAGTCGTACCAATTACCGTATCACTGGGTGGGGATTTTACGTCACTCGTCATCACCGGTCCGAACACCGGCGGTAAAACAGTTACCTTAAAGACGATCGGTCTTTTGCAATTGATGGTGCAATCAGGACTATACGTGCCAGCTGCAGATGAGACGGAACTCAGTGTCTTTGATGCGATTTATGCCGATATCGGGGATGAACAGTCGATTGAACAAAACTTATCGACGTTTAGTTCGCACATGACGAACATCGTCTCGATGATGGAAAAAATCGATTTTATGAGTCTAGTGCTGTTCGATGAGTTAGGTGCGGGAACGGATCCGACAGAAGGGGCTGCCCTTGCAATCGCGATTCTTGATGAAGTGAAGCGACGCGGCGCACGTGTGGCAGCGACGACACACTATTCAGAATTAAAGGCGTACGGCTATAACCGAGAAGGGGTCGTCAATGCGTCGATGGAATTCGATGTCGAATCACTCAGTCCGACCTATCGCTTACTCATCGGTGTACCTGGACGCTCGAATGCGTTCGAGATTTCAAAACGTCTTGGACTCGAAGACCGGATCATCGACGCGGCACGTGGTCAGATCGGTAGCGACGCACAGTCTGTCGAGACGATGATCGAACGATTAGAAGAAGCGAAACAGCGGGCTGAAACGTTAGAGGCACAGTTGTTAGAAGAGAAAAAACGACTTGTCGAAGAGAGAGAGCAGTTCGAGCAAGAACAAGCTGAGATCCAGGAAGAAAAAAACGAAATTCTGGCAAAAGCGGAAGAAAAAGCAGCACGTGCGGTCGAACGCGCTCAAAAAGAAGCAGAAGGCGTCATCAAACGTCTGAAGGAATTACGAGACGCTGGTGCCGTCAAAGAGCATGAACTGATTGAGGCGCGGAAGCGACTCGAAGACGCGAAGCCGAGTCTGCAAGAGAAGCGGATTGCTAAAGTAAAAGCAAAATACGACCAAACCCCGCGATTTGATAAAGGCGAAGAAGTTAAAGTCACGACCTTCAATCAAAAAGGCTACATTATCAACCAACAGGCGAACGGCGAGTATACCGTCCAAGTGGGCATCATGAAGGTGAACGTCAAACCGGAAGATCTCGCGAAGATTGGCAGTACACCAAAACGTCCACAAACGAAAGGGCGCTCTGGTGGAACGAGTGTGACGAAACAATCGGCGCCTTCGGCTGAACTGGATTTACGTGGCGTGCGTGTCGAAGAAGGGTTGTCGAAGCTCGAACGCTTCATGGACCAAGCCTTGTTATCGAATTACGACCACATCCGTGTCATTCATGGCTTGGGTACGGGAGCGATGCGACAAGGTGTTCAAGAATTCTTGAAAGGTCATCGTCACGTCAAAGGTCACCGGTTAGGTGGTCAAGGTGAAGGCGGACACGGTGTGACGATCATCGAACTGAAATGAGGAAAGTAAGATGAACATTTTTGAGAACGTCTATGTCTATACGACAGCGCTCTATTCGGTCGCGGGATTACTGATCATTTTGGGGCTTGCACTTTTTGAGTTGACAACCCGGTATAAAAACTGGGAACATATCAAGAGTGGCAACATCGCCGTTGCGTTAGCAACAGGTGGAAAAATCATAGGACTCGCCAATATCGTTCATTTCGCTGTCCAAGGGGAAGAACGAGTCGGGTCGATATTTCTTGAAAGTGCCTTTGGCTTCTTATTGTTGATATCGACATATTGGATCTTTGAATTCCTGACACCGAATTTGCCGGTAGACCGTGAAATCGAGAATGGCAACATTGCTGTCGGTATCATTTCATGCGCTTTATCGATCGGCATGTCCTACGTCATCGGATCAGCGTTAGTGGGGTGAATCCGTGTTAGAACGTTTAGCGAAAATCATGTTCGGGGTTTCGATCGCCTTTTTGGTTGTCGGTATCCTTTGGATTGTATTTAATTAAAAGAACCGGTCTTACCGTGTGATCATTCCGTACTGACATCGTTTCAGTACGGAATTTTTATTGAGCCACGCCTAATCAAAAAAGGAGGAACGCATATGAACGTACGAAAAACATCAACAACGACAGAAACGAGACGCCGTGCTTTTGAGGCGATGCAATTGATTTCTTGGAAGGACATCTTCTGGGTTATCATCGGGTCGTCGATTCTCGCCTTTGGAATCAACTACTTTACGATTCCAAATGATCTCTCAGAAGGTGGATTGATTGGGATCACGGTCATTTTCTACTATCTTTACGGTTGGGATACGGGACTTGTCTCCTTGCTTGCGAACGCTTTGCTGTTCGTCGTCGGTTATCGATTCCTCAGCCGGAAGACGATGCTTTACTCCGTCATCTCGGTCGCCGTCACATCATTTGTCCTCTCCTCGACTGCTAGTCTAGCGACTTCATCAGATAGCCGTTTAATCGGTACGGTCTATGCGGGAATTCTGATTGGCGTCGGAATCGGACTTGTCATTCGTGCTGGTGGAACGACGGGCGGGGGAGTCATCATCGCTCGACTGATGAATAAGTACTTGAATCTCAGTATCGCGGTCTCGATGTTCATTATCGATGTCGCGGTCGTCGGTGCATCAGGATTTCTGTTCGGAGAAGAGACGATGCTATACACGTTGATTGCAATTATCATCGGCTCGTACTTGATTGATCTCGTCAGCGAAGGATTAAATGTCCGCGAAGCGGTCACGATCATCAGTCATCGCCAAGAGGAGATCGCGACGATCCTGACAGAGACGCTCGGTCGTAGCGCGACGGTCATCCACAGTCACGGTCATTTCACGAAACAAAAGAATGATATGTTGTATATGATCGTCGATAAACGACAACTGGCACCCTTGAAACAGATCGTCGAAGCAGCGGATCCCCGCGCCTTCGTCGTCATTCATAAAGTGCGCGAAGTCATTGGTGAAGGATTTACGTATCCATCCCGGTGATGTCTATTAAAAAGCAGTGCTGCTTCTTTTTCGGAAACGAGAAAGGGTGGTACTGCTTTTTTGTATGATGATTTCTAATTGAACGAATCGAAAAAAACAAGCAGATTTGATTTCTTTTTTTGGATTTTACTGGCATGTCGAATTCGATTCAACGTATAATAAAAATGAATAGTAATTCATTATCAGGGAGGGAAACGTATGGAATCCGTTTGGTTATCTGATTATCCCGAGCAAGTACCCATATCGATTGATTATCGAGAATTACCTCTTTATCAGGCACTCGATGAGGCAGCGACTGATTTTCCAGAACAACGTGCCTTGAGTTTCTTAGGAAAACGTATGACGTTTCGTGAAGTACGTGACGAGGCCCGTGCACTTGGGAGCCTATTACAAGAGCACGAACTAAAAAAAGGGGATCGCGTCGGACTGATGTTACCAAACTGTCCCCAGTATATGATCAGTTATTATGCTGTTCTCTATGCAGGTGGTATCGTCGTCCAAGTGAACCCACTCTATACAGACCGTGAACTTGAACAGATTCTCGTCGATTCAGGAGCACATATGCTCGTGACCCTCGATCTACTCTATCCGAAAGCGTCTCGTGTCAAGGCATCGACGACACTCAAGACGGTCGTGACGACAAGTATCGCGGATTACCTTCCCTTCCCTAAAAATAAACTGTATCCGATTAAAGCACGGAAAGATAACAACATCATCATTGATACGACAGGTTCGATCCCGTTTTTATCGCTGCGGGGGTATGAACCGATTACACCAGTCGCGATTCAACCGAAGGAGGACGTCGCGGTTCTCCAATATACGGGTGGAACGACAGGTGCTCCAAAAGGTGTCATGTTGACACACTTTAACTTGAGTGCAAACGTCGAACAGATCGACAACTGGTTCTATAAATACAATCGAGGAGATGGACGGAGGCTGTTAGCAGTCGTTCCTTATTTCCATGTCTATGGCATGACGTGTAACCTCAATTTCGGCATATTTAATGCTTATGAACAAATCATCGTTCCGAAATTCGATATCGAACAGGTTCTCAAGACGATTCATAAGGAAAAACCGAATCTGTTCCCAGGTGCTCCGACGATGTATGTCGGTCTGTTGAACCATCCGAAGCTGAAGAAATATGATCTGTCTTCAATCGAAGCTTGTATTTCAGGTTCAGCTCCACTGCCGGTCGAAGTCCAGGAAAAATTCGAAGCGCTGACGGGCGGACGGATCGTTGAAGGATATGGTTTGTCTGAGACGAGTCCGGTGACGCATACGAACTGTATCTGGGATCGCCGGATTCCTGGAACGGTTGGTATTCCGGTACCCGATACGCAAGCGAAAATCGTCCAAGCGGATGGAGAGACACCCGCAACTCCTGGTGAGATCGGTGAGATCATCGTCACAGGTCCGCAAGTCATGAAAGGATACTGGAAACGATCAGAAGAGACGCAAGCTGTTCTTCGAAACGGTTGGTTGTACACGGGAGACCTTGGCTATATCGGCGAAGATCATTACTTCCGGATCGTTGATCGGAAAAAGGATTTAATCATTGCTTCCGGATTTAATATTTATCCACGTGAAGTCGAAGAAATCTTGTACGAGCATCCGGCCGTCAATGAAGCCGTCGTCATTGGTGTTCCGGATGCCTATCGGGGAGAGACCGTCAAGGCGTTCATCGTCGTCAAGGATGAGATGACGGTCACAGAAGAAGAGTTTGATCAATTCTGTCGTAAACAGTTAGCATCATTTAAAGTGCCAAAGCAGTACGAATTCCGACAAGAGTTACCGAAGACGTTCGTCGGGAAGATTCTCCGCCGTGTTCTTGTTGAAGAAGAACGTGCCAAACAACTCGAAGAAAGCAGTTGACAGGACAAAATGGCATGATAGAATAAATATGAATGAACCATCATTCATTTTATGCGTTAGGAGATAGTGGAATGAAACGAACAATGTCAAAGAGTGACCGCATCATTGATGCCGCCGTAAAAGTCATCGCTAAAAACGGCTACCATGGAGCGAAGGTGACCGCCATCGCAAAGGAAGCCGGTGTTGCGGATGGAACGATCTATCTGTACTTCAAGAATAAAGAACACCTGCTGATTTCGCTATTCCAAGCGAAAATGGGAAGCTTCATCGAATATTCCGAAGGACAAATCGCGAATCACACGTCAGCGACAGAACAATTGGCAGCATTGATCGAGGCACACCTCGAGCAATTATCCGTCGACTATGATTTAGCGGTCGTCACGCAGATCGAATTGCGTCAATCGAACCAAGACATGCGTCAAAATATCGCTGCCGTCTTGAAACCGTACCTGCATCTGATTGACCGGGTCATCAAGCACGGGATGACGACAGGTGAGTTTTCAAACGAACTCGATTATCGATTAGCACGTCAGATGATCTTCGGAACGATCGATGAGGTCGTGACGAGCTGGATGGCAAGTGGATTCAAATATGAGTTGCTTGAGACACGTGACGGGATTCATCGGATGTTGATCAAAGGGCTGAGTTAAGCCCTTTTCATGACAACAATCATGTAAGCGGATACAAAGAATGATGGTGAATAGACGACAAGGGGGAGCATGAGATGGAAATCTATGTACTGTTGAAACGCACATTCGATACGGAAGAAGCAATCCAACTCGAAAATGGTCAAATCGATGAGGATGGGGCTGAGTTCATCATTAACCCATATGATGAATATGCGGTAGAAGAGGCGATTCGTGTCCGTGATGCACAAGGGGGAACGGTGACGATCGTGACGGTCGGTCCGGAAGACGCGGACAAAGAATTACGAACAGCACTCGCAATGGGAGCGGATCAAGCAGTACGCATCTCGATTGAGGATGACATCGAAGAGGCGGATCATTTCACGATTTCTGAAGTACTTGCTGGTTATTTAAAAGAACAGACAGTCGATCTTATCATCGCTGGAAACGTCGCAGTTGATGGCGGAAGTGGTCAAGTGGCACCACGCGTCGCAGAATTGCTCGATATTCCTTACGTGACGACGATCACGAAACTCGAACTCGACGGCACGAAGGCTGTCGTGACACGTGACGCTGAAGGGGATACAGAAACGATTGAAACAACACTTCCGTTACTCGTGACTGCGCAGCAAGGACTGAATGAGCCACGCTATCCAAGTCTTCCGGGGATCATGAAAGCGAAAAAGAAGCCGCTTGAAGAACTCGAACTCGATGATCTCGAACTCGATGAAGATGAACTCGCACCACGTTTAGAGACGATTGAACGTTTCTTACCACCGAACAAAGCAGCCGGTAAGATTCTCGAAGGTGAACTAAACGAGCAAGTCGCACAGCTTGCATCATTATTACGCAACGAAGCAAAAGTGGTCTAAGGGGGGAGAAACGAATGACAAAAGCATTAGTACTCGCAGAATCACGGGATGGTAGTTTACGGAATGTGTCGTTTGAGGCAATCGCAGCAGCGCGACGTGTCGCAGATGAAGTCATCGCGGTCCTGATTGGACACGATGTCGCAAAGGATGCCGATGCTCTAGCATCACGCGGAGCGGACCAAGTCCTCGTCGTCGAGGATGAGCGTCTTTTACACTACACGCCAGACGGCTATGGACAAGTCTTCCTCGAGTTGATGAATCGAAAGTCACCCGACGTGCTCGTCTTCGGTCATACGTCGCTCGGCAAGGATCTATCACCGAAGATCGCGGCAAAACTACAAGCCGGTTTGATCAGTGATGTGACGGCGATTGAAGGGGAAGGCGCAGATGCGTCATTCATTCGCCCGATTTACTCGGGGAAAGCATTTGAAAAAGTCAAAGTCGCAGAAGGCAAGACACTCTTTACAGTCCGTCCGAACAACATCGATCCGCTCGAAGCAGGTAGTTCACAAGGAACGGTCGAGTCGGTTACGGTTGAACTGAAGGATTTACGGACAATCGTCGCAGACATCGTACGCAAAGCAACAGGCGGCGTTGATTTGTCAGAGGCAAAAGTCATCGTCGCAGGTGGACGAGGCGTCAAGAGTTCGGACGGCTTCGCACCGTTACAAGAACTAGCAGATGTCCTCGGAGGAGCAGTGGGTGCTTCGCGTGGTGCTTGTGATGCAGATTACTGCGACTATGCGCTTCAAATCGGTCAGACGGGGAAAGTCGTTACACCAGACTTGTATATCGCGTGCGGGATCTCGGGTGCGATTCAACACTTAGCAGGGATGTCAAATGCCAAAGTGATCGTTGCGATCAACAAGGACCCGGAAGCGAACATCTTCTCTGTCGCTGACTATGGCATCGTCGGTGATTTGTTCGATGTCGTGCCACTATTGACAGCTGAATTCAAAAAAATGCTCGTTCACGGATGAGTTTGAAGACCGGTGCCATTATCATGGTGCCGGTTGTTTTTGCAGATTTTTCGCGTGAGCAGTTTCGTTTGTTGGAAGAGACTGCTATGATATACTCAAATCAATAAAGAGATCACCCATTTTTTTACCGGGTCGATCTACTCATTAGGAGGTTATGATCAATGGCAATCGTACACGCAACTAGCCAATCATTTAAAGAAGAAACACAAGAAGGACTCGTCCTTGTTGATTTTTGGGCAACATGGTGTGGACCATGTCGTATGCTTGCACCTGTTCTTGAAGAACTCGATGCTGACATGCAAGATGTAAAAATCGTCAAAGTCGACGTAGATGCAAACCCAGAAGTAGCTGGAGCATTCCAAGTTCAAAGTATCCCGACACTCGTTCTCTTCAAAGATGGACAACCTGTCAACAAAACAATGGGCTTCATGCCAAAAGACGCACTTAAAGAATTCGTTGAAACATCTAACTAATTCTTTCCTGCATATCAAAACAGACCGTTCTGCACAGGCAGAACGGTCTGTTTTTTTTAGATTACATTGGCGTACAAAGTTCAATCAGGTGACCATCGGGGTCGAGGACATAGGCGACGACTTGCCCCCATGGTTTTTGTACAGGCGCGAGGACGGTCTCATATCCTGCCTCCACCACCTTCTGAAATAGAGTAGGGACGTCATCCGTGATGAAACCAATCTCTAACGTCTGTTGTGTTTTTCCACTCGGTATCGTGTAATCCGGAATCAACTGTTGCACGTCTTCACGCGTATTGAAGGCGAGTGTCGTCTGACCGGTCTCGAACTCGATGTAGCTGCCGTGCTCCGCCTTGACGGATAGTCCAAGAACGTCTCGATAGAATGTCAGCGTCCGTGCAGTATCTTCAACGTATAAAATCGTATAGCCGTATTGAATCATTAAAAAGCCTCCTGTCAATCCTCGAATAACGAAGCGATGTCTGAAGCAGGTGTCGGGTAAGCGAATCCAGTCTGTTGCATCGAAGTACTTGGAATCCGGTGTTGCATCGCAAACGAGAAATAGTTTGCTAGTTCCGCTGCATTGACACCGATGAAGTGTGCGCCGAGTACTTGATCATCTTCCCCGACGAGCACTTTCGCCCGAGCAAAACTGTCTTTGATCCGTGCGTTCGTTTGCCAGGAGGACGTATCAATCAAGCGACCACGGTAAGGAATACCTGCTTTTTTCAAAGCAGCTTCCGTTTCACCGACGAGGGCGAGGTTCGGCGCAGTGAATACGACGCTAGGTACAGGGAGCAGCTCCAGTTTCCGGTTGTTCCCTTCGAGCATGTTATCGGCAGCGAGTCGTCCTTCGGTTCCAGCAAACGGCGTCAATGCGGGATTCCCGCTGACAGCGACATCTCCTGCGGCATAGATATGTTCGACGGAAGACTGAAGGTACGCATTGACATGGATTCCTTTTTCGTTATGCGCAACGCCGATGGCATCGAGACCAAGCTGGTCGATACTCGCGACACGTCCAGTCGCATTCAAGACGACGTCGGTCTTCAAGACGTCGCCGTTCGATAAATGAAGTGATTTCTCTTCGTAAGCGACGACCTCTGCTTCTTTGATGATCGAGATACCAAGTGCCCGTGTGGCTTCTAATAACACATCGACCAATTCGCTCTCGAATTGTTTTAAGGGGTTAGAACGTAATACGATCGTGACGTCTGCGCCAGCAATACGAGCGAGATGGGCGAACTCGAACGAGATATAACCGCCGCCGATGCAGACGAGTCGTCGTGGAAGTTCTTTCAGTTCAAGAAACTCATTACTTGTTATGAAACGCTCACTACCGGGTACAGATAATTCGCGAGGTCTTAGACCGGTTGCGATTAAAAACTGTTTCCCTTCGATTTCGTCTTCACCAATTCGAAGGCGATGTGAAGACACGAAATGCGGTTCTCCATGGAAATAGTCGATGTCCGTTTCCGCGTACCGCTTTCGTGTTTGCTCCGGGATGGCGCGTGTGTATTCATTCTTTCGCTCCATCAATTGGCGCCAATCAATCGAAATCAGACCCTTTACGCCGTATCCGAGCAATCGCTCGACAGCGTCTTTCGTCTCACTACCCGTCAGTAAGATTTTTTTAGCGTCACATCCACGTTGTGCGCATGTGCCACCTGAAGTGAAGTTCTCCACGATGGCAACACGTAGTCCTTTTTCAGCGAATTTATAAGCCGCTTGATTTCCAGCGGAACCTGTTCCGATCACAATGCAATCATATGTACGCATTTTTCATCCTCCATATGTCATAATCAATGTATGGTATTTACCCGAACGAATAAAACTAAAAACGGTGAAAGGAGACATTTATTTGGGACATCAAGAACATATCAAAGCGAAACTATCCCTTTTGCCTGATGAGCCAGGATGTTATCTGCACAAAAATGAATTCGGCGAAGTCATCTATGTCGGAAAAGCAAAAAATCTCAAGAATCGTGTCCGTTCCTATTTCACGGGAGCACATGATATTAAGACGGAACGTCTCGTCGCGGAAGTCCGTGACTTCGAATACATCATCACAGCTAGTGAACTAGAAGCGTTGTTGCTTGAGATGACGCTTATTAAGAAACATGATCCGAAGTACAATATCATGTTGAAGGATGATAAGTCATATCCGTACTTGAAAATTACGAATGAGACATATCCTCGCCTGATCACGACGCGTAAGTTGAAAAAAGATGGTGGTCATTATTTTGGTCCTTATCCGAATGCGTATGCGGCAAACGAGACGAAACGTCTGCTAGATCGTTTATATCCGCTACGTAAATGCCAGCCGATGCCGAAAAAACTTTGTCTGTATTACCATATCGGTCAGTGTCTTGGTCCATGCGAAATTCCGAATCTCGAGTCGGAACAAAAGGCGCTCGTTTCGGAAATCCGACGTTTCTTATCGGGCGATACGAAGGAGCTTGTCGAAGACTTGAAACAGAAGATGGCGGACGCGGCCGAAACAATGGAATTCGAACGTGCAGGAGAATTGCGCGATCAAGTAAGGGCGATCGAGTCAATCATGAACAAACAAAACATGATCACAGCGGATCTGACGTCACGTGACGTATTCGGGATCCATGTCGATAAAGGCTGGATGTGTGTCCAAGTCTTCTTCCTTCGCGGCGGAAAGATGATCGAACGTGATGTCTCGCTTTTCCCGATCTATGGTACGCCGGCAGAAGAGCTCGAGAGTTTCATCGTCCAGTTCTACGAAAAGAACATCAAACCAAGTGAAGTCTATGTACCGCCACTCGTCAATCAGTTGCTGCTCAAAGAGGCGCTATCGATTAAAATTCACGTTCCGGTCCGAGGATCAAAACGGAAATTACTTGATTTAGCGACGAAGAATGCTGAAAATGCGATCTCGGAACGCTTCGAGTTGTTAGCAAAAGATGAGAAACGGACCGTTCAAGCAGTCGAAGAACTCGCCGATGCGATTGACGTTCATCCACTGTCACGGATCGAAATCATCGATAACGCGAACATTCAAGGTGCGGATGCCGTCTCGGCACTCGTCGTCTTTGAAGACGGTAAACCGCTTAAGAAGGAATACCGGAAGTTCAAGATCCGGACGGTGCAAGGACCCGATGACTATGAATCGATGCGGGAAATCGTGCGCCGTCGGTATCGTCGGTTGTTACTTGAAGGAGCGCGCCTTCCAGATCTCGTCCTGATTGACGGAGGAGTTGGACAGTTGAATGCTGCTTTAGAAGTCATTCAAGATGAACTCGGTTTATCCCTGCCAGTCGGGTCATTAAAAAAGGATGACAAACACCGGACAAGTCAGTTGTTGTTCGGAGAAGGTGCACGGTTAATTGAACTAAGTCCGCGTTCAAGTGCGTTTTATCTACTTCAACGCATGCAAGATGAAGTCCATCGGTTCGCGATCACGTTCCACCGCTCGCTCCGTTCAAAAGGGATGACTCGTTCCTTGCTCGACGAGATTCCAGGAGTCGGACCGAAACGACGCCAACAGTTGATTCGTCATTTCGGATCGATGCGTAGCTTGCGACGCGCAACGATCGAACAGTTGGCGGAAGCAGGATTACCTGTCAAGTTAGCGGAAACCGTCGCTGAATATTTAAGTCAAGCGAATGAAGAATGAAAAAAAGCCGTCCTCTTGAAGAGGGCGGCTTTTTTAGTGATTAGTTGTTGATGTACTTCTCGTAGTATGAACCAAAGTCACGCTGGTTCCACTGATGGTAGTGACCTTGTAGCCACTCGAAGGATTGTTCGGACAACTCCTTGAATGTTTGCGGCACGTTCATGTCACCTTGACGAAGTCCGCCGAGAATCGTGACCGAATGATTCAATGAGCTGTTTGCGAACTCGAGCATCTTTTGTCCTTCATACTGTTTTTCAGCGATGGCAAGAAGTGTTTTATAAAGATCTTTCACATGTTCGAGTTGTTTCTTATCGACGTCGATCGAATAATGTTTACCACCAATCTCGAATTTGATCTCGACATCAAGATCTACTGTTCCCGCCGTTTCGAACATGACGTGGCGAATCGGATAGTGTGCGTACGGATAACGATACAAGACGCGTTTCGAACTGACGGCACTTTCACCATCGAGGTGAATTAAAGCCAGATTCGTAAAGCAATACTCGTCAGATTTAGATTTGATCAAGAAATAGATTTTCTCGCCGTCTTCATGTAAGACATAATCGTCAGCGGCTGCCTTGTCGAAATCATCAGGATGAATGACTTGTCCGATATCACTGAATCCTGTTAAATCTGCTGCTAGTTTTTTGAACATGTGAAGTTCCTCCTCGCGATTTGTGTACGAATGATTTTACGAGCATTTACTGCAAAAGGTTTCATGAATCTATTTCGATGTTGAAAATTGAGATTCCTGTCACGTTTTATGTAAATTTCACTTGAGTGGTTCAAGTGGATCTTTAGGGTCGATTTGGACCGTGATTTGAACGAGCTCTTTAGTTAACTCGGCATATCCTTCCGCGACACATCCGTTAAAACGAGAGAACTGTTCAGCGAGGAAACCCGCTTCGAGTTGGAAGTACCCTTGTGGTCGTTCATCTCTCGTCGTATCAGGAGGAGACAGAACGAATGAGATAGCAGTTCCTTTACGTTTCTTGATTTCGAGCGTTCCCCAGCCTGCTTGTTCAAAAAATGAGGCTAATTCAGATTCATCTACGACAGGGAATTGACGCGCTAGACGTTTACCTGCCCAGTAGATGACTTGCCGATAATCCGATCCTAAAAGATCAGTCAGCACATAATCTCGGATCAATTCGATACCGAAAAATGGTGTTTGATTTGGTGTAGCATCCATCATGATTCACTCCTATCTGTGAACCATTATACCGAGATGATTCTTGTCGGTCATTGTTTTCCTAAAAAAATTTGCAGTTAAATGCAACGGCTCGGGTTGTCTTCTAAAAAGGACAGGAGTAGAATAAGTGATGAAAAGACGAATTTCCTTATGAAAGCGCTTTTCTACCAAAATGCGCCAACGGTTGATTGGCAAACAAAAGGGGGGATTTGGATGGCGAATCATCGTGATTTCGTGAGTCGTAAGATACACTCACTGCTCGGCGTCATTCCAATCGGGTTATTTTTACTTTCGCACTTAACGACGAACTACTTCATCGTACGTGGTGAGGAAGACTTCAATAAGGCCGCGGAATTCGTGGGGAACGTTCCGTATCGATTGTTCTTAGAGATCTTTGTCATCTTCATTCCGATCATCTTGCATGGCGTCTACGGCGTGTACATCGCATTCACCGGTTCTGCGAACACAGGGCGTTATACATACTTCCGGAACTGGATGTATGTACTGCAACGGTTCAGCGGTGTATTCCTTGTCGTGTTCATCACGTGGCACGTTTGGGAAACACGGATTGCCGCTGCGATGGGAACTCCAGTCGATGCAAGCATGATGCAGAACATCGTCGATAACGGATTCATGCTCGCGTTCTATATCGTCGGGATCTTGGCGACGACATTCCACCTTGCGAACGGACTTTGGACGTTCTGCATCACATGGGGAATCACGCAGTCACCAGCATCTCAACGAGCGATGTCTTACGTGGCAGCACTCGTATTCATCGGTTTATCGTTTGTAGGCGTACGCTCGATTTTAACGTTTGCAGGCGTGTTGTAAGGAAAGGGGAACTGACAACATGGCGAACAAGAATCTTGTCATCATCGGCGGAGGGCTTGCCGGTCTGATGGCTACGATAAAAGCAGCGGAGCAAGGCGTACCAGTTAAGTTATTCTCACTCGTACCCGTCAAACGCTCACACTCTGTTTGTGCACAAGGTGGCATCAACGGAGCGGTCAATACAAAAGGGGAAGGCGATTCACCATACCAGCATTTTGATGACACGGTATACGGTGGGGACTTCCTCGCAAATCAACCACCTGTTCAAAAAATGGCGGAAGCAGCACCGAAGATCATTCATATGTTCGACCGGATGGGTGTTATGTTCAACCGGACACCGGAAGGCTTACTCGACTTCCGACGTTTCGGAGGAACGTTGCATCACCGGACGGCATACGCTGGGGCAACGACTGGGCAACAACTGTTATACGCATTGGATGAACAGGTTCGTAAGTTCGAAGCGCAAGGTTTGGTAGAAAAATATGAAGGATGGGAATTCCTTCGCGCCATTATCGATGACAATGGCATTTGTCGTGGAGCAGTTTGTCAAAACCTCCGGACGATGGAAATCGAGGCATTTGCCGCGGATTCTGTCATCCTCGCGACAGGTGGTCCTGGGGTCATCTTCGGAAAATCGACGAACTCGGTCATCAACACAGGACAAGCAGCAGCAGCTGTCTATCGTCAAGGTGCGATCTATGCGAACGGTGAATTCATCCAGATTCACCCGACAGCGATTCCTGGAGACGATAAGTTACGTCTCATGAGTGAATCAGCACGAGGTGAGGGCGGTCGCGTCTGGACGTATAAAGACGGTAAGCCTTGGTATTTCCTCGAAGAAAAATATCCTGCGTACGGAAACCTTGTTCCACGGGATATCGCGACACGTGAGATTTTCGACGTCTGTGTCAATCAAAAACTCGGCGTCAACGGGGAAAACATGGTCTACCTGGATCTATCGCATAAAGACGCAAAAGAACTCGACGTCAAACTCGGTGGGATCCTTGAAATCTACGAGAAATTCGTTGGTGATGATCCACGAAAAGTACCGATGAAGATCTTCCCAGCTGTTCACTACTCAATGGGTGGACTATGGGTCGACTACGATCAGATGACGAACATCCCTGGATTGTTCGCAGCTGGTGAATGTGATTATTCGATGCATGGTGGTAACCGTCTCGGAGCGAACTCACTTCTCTCTGCGGTATACGGCGGAATGGTCGCTGGACCATCAGCCATCGCTTATATGAATGAACTCGAGACATCGGTTCATGAGATGAGCGAGGACGTCGTCGAAGCGCATAAGATCGAAGAGATCAACCGCTTCAACGATATCCTATCCATGGAAGGTACGGAAAACGCGTATCAAATCCACCGTGAGCTTGGAGAAATCATGACGGATAACGTCACGGTCGTCCGGTACAACGATAAGCTCGAAGAGACACTGACAAAAATCAAGGAACTCCGCGATCGCTTCACGCGCATCTCGGCAACGGATACAGCACGTTGGAGTAACCAAGGGGCATCGTTCATCCGTCAGCTCGATCACATGCTCGACCTAGCTGAAGCAATCACGCTTGGTGCCTTAAAACGTGACGAGAGTCGCGGAGCGCACTATAAACCGGACTTCCCGGAACGTAATGATGAACAGTTCTTGAAGACGACGATGGCACGTTATACGAACGGTCATCCAGAAATCTTCTATGAAGACGTCGACACGTCGTTGATTCCACCACGGAAACGCGACTACAGCAAGAAGTCGAAGAAAGAGGTGAAAGCATAATGGCGACACCACTCGAATCATCTACTACGCAAAAATCGGTTCAATTCATCGTTCAACGTCAAGATGGACCTGATGGTAAACCGTATGATGAAGCGTTTGAAATTCCGTACCGTCCGAACATGAACGTCATCTCTGCTTTAATGGAGATTCGCCGGAATCCTGTCAATGCAGCTGGTGAAAAAACGACACCGATCAACTGGGACATGGGTTGTCTAGAAGAAGTCTGTGGCGCTTGTTCGATGGTCATCAACGGCACACCACGTCAGTCGTGTACGGCACTCGTCGATAAACTCGAACAACCGATCCGTCTGCAACCGATGCAGACGTTCCCGATCGTTCGTGACCTTCAAGTCGACCGTCAACGCATGTTCGATGCGTTGAAAAAGGTCAAAGCATGGGTCCCAATCGATGGAACGTACGATTTAGGACCAGGACCGCGTATGCCAGAAAATAAACGCCAATGGGCATATGAGTTATCGAAATGTATGACGTGTGGCGTGTGTCTCGAGGCATGTCCGAACGTCAACGATCGTTCGACATTCATCGGACCAGCATCGATTTCACAAGTTCGTCTATTCAACTCGCATCCAACAGGTGCCTTCCACAAGGAAGAACGCCTTGAAGCGTTGATGGAAGACGGTGGAATCATGCAGTGCGGTAACGCTCAAAACTGTGTCGAGGTTTGCCCGAAAGGGATTCCGCTGACGACTTCGATCGCAGCGATGAACCGTCAGACGACACTTCATTCATTCAAGAAGTTCTTCGGTAGTGACGAAGGACGGACAGGTGAAGCCGTTAGTTCATGATTTATCAAAGAAGGAGCTTGCTCCTTCTTTTTTCATTCAGACAGGAGGAACTCATTGTGCGCGTACCAGCTTATATTCCAGAACTTGAATCATGGCTTGAACAGATGGAACATGGCACACGACTCGATGTCGCCGTTCGTTTTGCGGAGACGGATGCCTATGGTCATATGAATAACCGGGTACCGTTCGTCTATTTTGAGGACGTTCGGACATTGATGTTAGAGGAAACAGGATATTCGCTTGCGGAAGACGGCATCATCGTCGTTGCGGATGCCCAGTGTAATTACATTCGCCAAGTCTACCCACGGGCACGTCTCGCTGTTTATGCGTATCCGGTACATGTCGGTAGTGCATCGTGTGACGTCCACTATGCGGCATTTGATGAGCAAGGTGAACTGATGTTCACAGGACGGACATCGATGGTACAAATCGACCGTGCCGGGAAAGCATTCCCGTGGAGTGAAGCATATAAAAATTCCTTGCAGAATCGATTCGAATCCGTTATCATTTGATAATGAGTTCACATATTCGAAAACGACTCACTAGTACGTTATTAGTGAAGGGAGATTTCTTAATCATGGAAAAAACATTCAAAGTCATCGCGGATTCAGGCATTCACGCTCGTCCGGCTACTCAGCTCGTCAACACAGCTTCTAAATTCCAATCAGACATCAACTTGGAATACAACGGGAAGACTGTCAACTTGAAGTCAATCATGGGTGTTCTTTCACTCGGAATCGCGAAAGATTCAGATATCAAAATCGTTGCAAACGGTGACGATGCTTCTGAAGCAATCACGACTCTTTCAGATATGCTGACTAGCGAAGGTCTTGCTCAGTAATCCTGTAATCGTACATTCTCGGACGCCGGTCTTGCACCGTCGTCCTTTTTTGTTACCATAGGAAAGAGAGAAAGAGGTGGAGAAGAGTGAATCGAGCGATTGGAGTACTAGATTCCGGAGTCGGTGGGTTGACGGTCGCACGTGAGTTGATGCGACAGTTGCCCCACGAACGAATCATCTACGTCGGAGATACATTACGATGCCCGTATGGTCCTCGCCCAGAAGAAGAGATTCGTGAGTTTACGTGGGAGATGATTGATTATCTCGTGCAACAAGATGTGAAGTTGATCGTGATCGCCTGTAACACAGCCACGGCTGTCGTCCTAAAAGAAGCGCGAGAACGTTTAAATATACCTGTCATCGGTGTCATTGATCCTGGGGCCCGTGCGGCAGTCAAGGTGACGCGTACGAAACGAATCGGTGTCATCGGAACGAAGATGACGATTACAAGTAATTCCTATGAGAAGGCGTTACGCCACGTCGAAGGACAAGTCGTCGTCGAATCGCTAGCATGCCCGCCATTCGTTCCGCTCGTTGAGTCGATGCAGACAGACGGTGCGTACGTCGAACGTGTCGTTGCCAATACATTACGACCATTGATGAATTACGATATGGATACATTGATCCTCGGGTGCACCCATTACCCGCTCCTAGCAGATGTGATTGGACGGGTCATCGGACCAGGCGTCCAGCTAATCTCTTCAGGAGACGAGACAGCGCTCGAGGTAGCAGCACTACTTGATTACAATACGATTTCAGCAGATGTGACACAAATTCCGGAACATCGTTATTACGCGACAGGCGATATCCGCTCATTTGATCAGATTGCGACGGATTGGCTCGATCAGACCATCCATGCGGAGCGCATCGTGCTTGGAACGGAGGAAGATTAAATGCGGATAGACCAACGAACGGCGGACCATCTCCGTCCTATTCAATTATCGATTGATGTCAATAAACACGCAGAAGGTTCTGTCTTGATTGAACTGGGCGATACGAAAGTCCTCTGTACGGCGACCGTCGAGGAGAAGGTGCCACCGTTCCTTCGCGGTAAACGCCAGGGCTGGATCAATGCGGAATATTCGATGTTACCACGTGCGACGGCTCAGCGGACCGCACGAGAAGCCGTCCGCGGCAAGCAGACGGGACGGACGATGGAAATCCAACGTCTCATCAGCCGATCGCTTCGGGCCGTCGTCGATTTAGAGAAGCTTGGGGAACGAACAATCTGGATCGATTGTGATGTCATTCAAGCAGATGGTGGCACACGAACGGCATCGATCACTGGTGGTTTTTTGGCACTCGTCCGAGCAGTCGATCAATTGATTCAAGCGGGAAAACTGACAGATACACCAATCAAAGAGGGCATCGCAGCGATCTCGGTTGGAATCGTCGAGTCGAATGTTTTGCTCGATTTATGCTATGAAGAGGATGCTGCGGCTGAAGTCGACTTCAATCTCGTCATGACCTCATCGGGGAAAATCGTCGAGATGCAAGCAACAGGAGAAGAGTCGACATTTTCCCGTCAAGAGATGCTCGATATGCTCGAACTTGGGGAAAAAGGAATTAAGGAACTGATTGATGCTGGTCGAGATGCACTCGGTGTCTCTTGGTGGTATGTAGGAGAAGAAGTGGGGGAACATAGATGAAGGTCATCGTCGCAACACACAATGCAGGTAAAGTGAAGGAACTTGAAAGCATGCTGGGTCGTCTCGGTTATTCGGTCGAGTCGTTACTCGATCACGCTGATGCTCCGGAAACGGATGAAACAGGTGAGACATTCGAGGAAAATGCACTTTTAAAAGCAACAGAGGCAGCAGCCTACTTTGGTCACACGGTACTTGCTGATGATTCAGGTCTTGAAGTCGATGCTTTAGATGGCGCTCCCGGCGTCTACTCGGCACGCTTCGCGGGTCTTGAAAAGTCGGATGCGGCGAACAATGCTCTACTACTGGAAAAGTTAGAAGGTGTTCCGGAGGAAGAGCGGACGGCGCGCTTCGTTTGTGTACTCGCGCTAGCGAAACCAACGGGTGAGACATTGACGGTTCGTGGGACGATGGAAGGGCGAATCGGTTTTGAAGCGGCGGGTTCGAACGGTTTCGGTTATGATCCATTGTTCGTCACGGCAAGCGGACAGACGGCTGCTGAGTTGACGAAAGAAGAAAAAGCGATGATTAGTCATCGTGGCAATGCATTGCGCAAGCTCGAACAGGACTTAACTACTTTCTTAGGAGTGTGATGAAGATGAGAGCGTTGATCGTTAGTGATAGCCATGGACTAGAACAAGAACTGCTTACGATATTCGAACGTCACCAAGACGTGGATTTGGCATTTCATTGTGGGGACTCCCAATTGACGCGCGACATCGAATCATTATATCCATATCGTGTTGTGCGAGGGAATTGCGATTACGGACACGATTTTCCAGAAGAAGTCGTATCGGAAATGGATGGTCATACCATCCTTTGTGTCCACGGACATCGTCAGGACGTCAAATACAGTCTAGATGTCTTACAGCATCATGCGAAGGAAAAGCAGGCGGATATCGTCTTATATGGTCATTCTCATGTTGCGAAGGCTGAATATCGGGACGGTGTGTTATTCATCAATCCAGGTTCAATCCGGATGCCACGTCATCGACCAGACAAGACGTATGCGATTCTTGAAGTGGATCAAAACCGTTATTCTGTCGATTTTCTCGATGTGAATGGCGATCGAGTGAATGCCCTGCATCTGGACGGAACATTTTTGTAATAAAATAAATGCAATGTTTGTAATGTGATTGACACGAAAGAATTGTTCTAGTATAGTTTATTCGTGTTGACACGTCCCAATAGCTCAGCAGGATAGAGCAACGGCCTTCTAAGCCGTCGGTCGGGGGTTCGAATCCCTCTTGGGACGCTATAATTAAAATAGAGACTGCCCTTACGAGGGTGGTCTCTTTTTTTTATTCCGATTTTCGGTTATAATTAAGGTATCATGAACTCGAAAGGGATGAATGCAATGTGGAAGAAAGTTGGAGCAGTCCTCGTGCTAAGTACGTTTCTTGCTGGATGTAGTGAGATTTCAAATACAGTCGACGATGCAAAACAACAGGTCAACGATGTAAAAAATAGTGTCGATTACGCTGGAGAACTTCAAGGCATTGCAAAAGATACGGCCCAAGTCACGTCAGATTTGTCGGCTTCCTTGAATGAGGCGGCTACGACAGCGCGTGAATCCGCGAACCCTGAACAGGCACTCGATCAACAAATCGAAAAGTTGAAGGAAAACGGAACGATTGATCAGTTCAACCAAGAACTGGATCAGATCGATCAACGATTAGCGGGACTTGAAAATCCGCCGCAAGAATTGCAAAATTTAAGTGCAAAACTCGAGCAGTACGTGAATCAATCGGAAGACATCGCTCGATTACTTGAAGCGGACGTCTCGTTAGATACGTTGAATCGATTAGGAATCGAGCAGGCAGGACAACTTCAAGAAGCAATCACGAACTGGACGTCTTTACTCGATCCATTTACGAAATAAGAAGTTGAACATGAAGGAGTGCCGGAATATGGGGACATCGCGCTGGATGGAACATGAACTAGAAGTAGAGCGAGCGCGCATTCTTCGTTTGCCCGCTTCTAAACAAGAACAATTGATTATGGAATTAGAGACTGACCAATTGACAGGAGAAGATGTCTTACATCGGCTCTATGTCATTCAACCACTCTTAATGCATGACCGGGAACGATTTGAAACAGTGGCAGAACGATTTCTTGAAGTCGAGGGTGTCGAGCAAGTGCTCGCACTCTTTCTTTATGAACTCGGAGAACGTTATCCGATGAAACTTGCTTTACGCTCGGCGTCACCGTATCTGCCGTATGGGCTCGCGCTTCGATTAGACGAAATCAAACAACAGATGCGTGTTCGCGAACAAAAGCCGGCAGTTCAAAACAATCCTGTTGCGCAGCGTGAGGTAACATCAGCAACGGAATTGATGCATGTGTTGCGACATGGCAGTTGGGTCGAACAAATGCGCCAATTGACCGGTATGGAATTCGAACGGACATCTGAGCTCATTGCATACATCACACAAAAATACCTTCAGGCGCAAGAGACAGAACATCAAAGTCTACTCGTCATTGATCAGTTATTAGGAAGCGTGCTGGATCACGTGTCATATCCGGTAAGCATTCATGTGCCACACGTAGATGTAGACTGGACGATCTCGTCACGTGAAGAGTTAGAAGAAATCCTGCTGATACATCAACAGGAGCAACAAGCGTTACTGGCATCGATGCATACGTTAGAGCGAATGGATCCGTTCCGAGCGTTACTCGTCTTGCGATCGGATCAATTGATCCATCTTGAAGAGCGAGAACGAATCGGATCAGACATGGAGAAGTGGCTCGCAGCCTGCGAAGAACTCGCAGGTCTGACATTTGAACGTGAAGAACCGGAACGTATCCTCAGTCCGCTGGCGAAGCGGTTATATCGAGCGGCACATATCCTTTATCCAGAAGTCATCGCATTCGAGCAGATTTACTTCGATTGAGACATCTGGAAACGATTCGTTCAACAGTGGTAATCGTCAGAACGATTGTGCTATAATGTGACTTGTTGTACACACATGTACGCTAATTGACAATTTTGGAGGGACTCAGCATGACTGCAAAATGGGAAAAACAATCAGGTAGCCTCGGCGTCCTCACGTATGAAGCGCCTGCTGAAGCATTTGATAAAGCGGTAGACCAAGCGTTCAAGAAAGTCGTTAAGACTTTGAACACACCTGGTTTCCGTAAAGGAAAAATGCCACGCGCAATGTTCAACAAAATGTACGGTGAAGAAGCACTGTACCAAGATGCACTCGATATCCTTTACAAGGACACAATCGAAGGTGCAGTCGTCGAATCAGGAATCGAGCCAATCGCGCTTGAGAACATCGACGTTGAAACACTCGAAAAAGGCAAGCCAGTCGAATTCAAAATCACGTTCGTCATCGAGCCAGAAGCTACACTCGGTGAGTACAAAGGTCTTGAGTACACAGCAGTTGAAACGAACGTTACTGACGAAGACGTCGACGCTGAACTCAAAACATTACAAGAACGCGGTGCAGAACTCGTCGTTAAAGAAGATGGCGTCATCGAGAATGGCGATACAGTCGTATTCGACTTCGCAGGTTTCGATGGGGAAAACCAATTCGACGGCGGAACTGCTGAGAACTACTCACTCGTCATCGGTTCTGGAAACTTCATTCCTGGATTCGAAGAGCAAATGGTCGGTTTAAAAACTGGCGAGCAAAAAGATCTTGAAGTGACATTCCCAGAGGAATACCACGAAGCATCACTCGCTGGAAAACCAGTTACATTCAAAGTAACGATCCACGAAGTTAAAGCACAAGAGCTCCCTGAATTGACAGATGAGTTCGCAAAAGAAATGGATGAAGAAGTTTCTTCACTCGACGAGTTGAAAACAAAAATCCGTACGCGTCTCGAAAACACACGCAAACAAGAAGCTGATGCTTCAATGCGCGATGAGTTAGTCGAAGCGGCTACGAAAAACGCGACAGTTGATCTTCCAGAAGTCATGGTCGAAAACGAAGTCGAGCGTATGGTTCAAGAGTTCACACAACGTATTCAATCACAAGGCATCGACCTCAACATGTACTTCCAGTTGACTGGAACGACAGAAGAGGCAATGCGTTCTGAAATGAAAGAGCAAGCGGAAGAGCGCGTTAAAGCACGTCTCGTCCTCAAGCAAATCGTTGCTGACGAAAAAATCGAAGTAACAGATGAGGAAACTCAAGCTGAACTTCAATCAATGTCAGAACTCTACAACATCCCTGCAGATCAACTTGAAACGATGCTTGCACCACAAGGTGGTCTTGAAACGCTTAAAGGCGATCTTCAATTCCGTAAAGCTATTGATGTTCTCGTCGACAACGCAAAAGCAAAATAAGCCATTTCATGGTTTTCGATCGACTTCAAGCCCAATTTCTGGTCTTGGAGTCGATTTTTTTGTACGATAGGTCAAACAAGGACAAACGATCCTTGGTTCAGAACATCAAACTGTAAATCGTTCGTCCAGGATTTGAAAGACTTTCCTTGTTCATGCTACAATCATAAATAGTAAAACGTGAGACGGGATGCTACAGGCGTCCATACAATTTCCACGTTAAAGGGGTGGACCTTTATGTTTAAATTTAACGAAGAAAAAGGTCAGCTAAAATGTTCTTTCTGTGGAAAGACACAAGAACAAGTACGCAAACTTGTTGCTGGACCTGGCGTTTACATTTGCGACGAGTGTATCGAACTCTGCAATGAAATCGTAGAGGAAGAACTCGGCACTGAAGAAGAAGTCGAGCTAAAGAATGTTCCGAAACCGCATGAAATTCGTACGACACTTGACGATTATGTCATCGGTCAAGAAAAAGCGAAGAAGTCGTTGTCTGTAGCGATGTACAATCACTACAAACGAATCAATGCTGGTGGTCGCGCAGATGATGTCGAGCTCTCAAAATCGAACATCGTCATGATTGGACCAACAGGTAGCGGTAAGACACTTCTTGCTCAAACGATGGCACGTATCTTGAACGTACCGTTTGCGATTGCAGATGCAACAAGTTTGACGGAAGCCGGTTATGTCGGTGAAGACGTCGAGAACATCTTATTGAAACTCATCCAAGCTGCGGATTACGATGTCGAAAAGGCTGAAAAAGGAATCATCTACATTGATGAGATCGATAAGATTGCTCGTAAATCAGAAAACCCGTCGATTACACGTGACGTATCTGGTGAGGGTGTCCAACAAGCCTTGCTGAAGATTTTGGAAGGAACGGTTGCGAGTGTACCGCCACAAGGTGGACGAAAACACCCACATCAAGAATTCATCCAAATCGATACGACGAACATCTTGTTTATCGTCGGTGGCGCATTCGATGGTATCGATCAGTCGATCAAACGTCGTCTTGGTAAAAAAGTCATCGGATTCGGAAACGATTCAGAGAACCGTAACCTTACACAAAAAGAAATTCTGGCAGCTGCATTACCAGAAGATCTTCAAAAGTTCGGTTTGATTCCGGAGTTCATCGGTCGTTTGCCGGTCATGGCGACGCTCGAGCCACTTGATGAAGAGGCACTCGTTCAAATCTTGACGAAACCGAAAAACGCCCTCGTGAAACAATATAAGAAAATGCTTCAACTCGATGATGTCGAACTCGACTTCACGGAAGATGCACTTCTTGAGATTGCAAAACTTGCAATCGAACGTAAAACAGGTGCGCGTGGTCTTCGTTCGATCATCGAAGAAACTATGCTTGATATCATGTTCGAAATCCCATCACGTGAAGACATCGCGAAAGTCATCATTACAGCAGAAACGTTGACTGGTAAACGCGGTCCAACGCTTGAGTTGAAAGATGGTACAATTGAACATGGGAAAGAAAAAGAAACGGCGTAACACCGTGACAAATCGGCTCGGAGGCTACTTGTACGCCTTTCCGAGTCTTTTTGTTTAGGAGGAATTCGAATGAAGAAAAAACAATATCCACTTTTACCGTTACGCGGTGTCGTCGCGTATCCGTTGATCGGATTGACGATTGATGTAGGGCGTCCGGTATCCTTAAAAGCCTTACTTGCATCAAAGGAACACGAAATTGATCTCGTCGTCGTCACACAACGTGATCCAGAAGCAGAGCCGTCTGTCGACGGGCTGCATCAGGTTGGGACACTCGTTCAAATCGCAAAGATGAGTGAACTCGGGAATGATACGGTCCGTGTCCGCGTCATCGGGAAGGAACGCGTCCGGATTGAAAACGTTGAAGAGACGGACGAGGGTTATCAAGCCGTCATCGAACCAATCGAGAAGATGGACATCAAAGGAGCGAAACAAGAAGCGCTCGTTCGTCTCATCAAAGAACAGTTCGGTCAACTCGTCTCTCGGATTAAAGGAATCGGAACCGATGAACGTCGCCGATTCGAGACATACGAACGCCTCGATTCATTGACGGACTATATCACGTCGAAGCTACCAATCGATATCTCGAAGAAACAGGAGTTCCTCGAACAACAGGATCCGGTCGAACGAGGATTGATGTTGCTTGATGTCATGAAACACGAATATGAAGTCGTCGAACTCGAACGTGAGATGCGTGAACGGACGAAGAAGACGATTGAACAATCGCAACGCGAGTATTACTTGCGGGAACAATTGAAGACGATTCAACAAGAACTAGGTGGCGAGTCGGCTTCTGTTGAAAGTGATGCGACGAAATACCGGGAGCAGCTAGCGATGCTTGATTTACCAGAAACGACGGTTGCAAACGTCGAGAAGGAAATCAGTCGTTTAGCGGTCGTACCGGCGACGAGTCCCGAACATGGAGTCATTCGCAACTATCTCGAATGGTTCTTCTCGTTACCGTGGAATGAAGCAACCGATGATTTCTTGAACGTCTCAGCTGCTTCGGAACAGCTTGAAAAGGACCATTACGGTCTAGAGAAGGTCAAAGAACGGATCCTTGAGTATCTTGCTGTTCGTCAATTGACGGACTCATTGCGCGGACCGATTCTTTGTCTTTCTGGTCCTCCGGGAGTCGGGAAAACGTCGCTTGCCCGTTCGATTGCCACAGCACTTGAGCGGAAGTTCGTCCGTGTCTCACTTGGTGGCGTGCGCGATGAAGCAGAAATCCGTGGACATCGCCGGACGTACATCGGTGCGATGCCAGGACGGATCATCCGTGGTTTAAAACAGGCAGGAACGAACAACCCGGTCTTCTTGCTCGATGAGATCGATAAAATGTCAAATGACTTCCGTGGTGACCCATCGTCTGCGATGCTTGAAGTTCTTGATCCAGAACAAAACAATAGCTTCTCCGATCACTATATCGAAGAACCATTCGATTTATCGAATGTCCTGTTCATCGCGACAGCGAACGATGTCTCGAACATCCCCGGACCGTTGCTCGATCGGATGGAACTGATTCAAATCGGTGGCTATACGGAACAAGAGAAGACGGAAATTGCCGTTCGTCATCTCTTATCGAAGCAACTGGCTGAACATGGTCTGAAAAAGAGTCAATTAACAGTCAAGGCAGACGCGCTAGAAGAAGTCGTCCGGCGTTATACACGAGAAGCCGGTGTCCGGAATCTCGAACGTGTTCTCGGCTCACTTTGTCGGAAAGCAGCGAAACAAATCGCGATGGGTGAGAAGAAACGGGTGACGGTGACAAAACGTAATCTGGATGATTTCTTAGGCAAACCGATCTACCGCTATGGTCAAGGCGAGCTCGAAGATATGATTGGCGCGGTGACTGGTTTAGCGTATACTGCTTTTGGGGGCGATACGTTGACGATCGAAGTCAGCCTTGCTCCGGGTAAAGGGAAATTGCAGTTAACCGGGAAACTCGGTGATGTCATGCAAGAGTCGGCTCAGACCGCTTATAGCTTCGTCCGAGCGAATGCGACGCCCCTTGGCATCGAACCGAATTTCTACGAAACGCAAGACATCCACATCCACGTTCCTGAAGGTGCTGTACCAAAAGATGGTCCATCTGCTGGGATCACACTCGCGACAGCATTGATTTCCGCTTTAACAAAACGTCCGGTTCGCCGGGATGTCGGGATGACAGGTGAAATCACGTTGCGTGGACGTGTCTTACCGATCGGTGGATTAAAGGAGAAGTCACTCGCAGCACATCGTGCGGGCTTGACGACCGTTCTGCTGCCGCAAGACAATACGCGGGACATCGATGATATCCCGGAAAGCGTTCGCGCAGGAATGGAATTCATTCCGGTCGCGACGATGGAGCAAGTGCTCGAACATGCATTAAAAGGAGAGTAACATGAAAATTTATAAAGCTGATTTTATTACGAGTGGCGTCAATCCGGAACATTATCCGGAGCCATTGTTGCCAGAAGTGGCACTCGCAGGGCGATCGAACGTCGGAAAGTCTTCCTTCATCAATAAGCTGGTCCAGCGAAAAGCACTCGCACGGACATCTTCGAAACCAGGTAAGACGCAAACCTTGAACTTCTTCAACATCAATGATGAAGTCATGTTCGTCGATGTACCGGGTTACGGATATGCGAAAGTTTCGAAGACGGAGCGTGAAGCGTGGGGCAAGATGATGGAGAAGTACTTCACACAACGTGAAATCCTTAAAGGTGTCGTACAGCTCGTTGACATCCGACACGATCCGTCTGCGGATGATGTGACGATGTATGATTTCTTGAAGTATTACGATCTACCGGTCATCGTCGTTGCGACAAAACTCGATAAAATCAAGAAGAGTCAACGTGATAAACATATCGCGGCGATTAAACGTAAGTTGCAATTTGATGGTCAAGATACATTGATTCCTTTCTCGTCCGAGACAGGAGAGGGCGTCGATGCAGCGTGGGAAGCGATTTATCGCTTATTGTAAAGATTAAAGCCTACGAAATCTGCAGGATTTCGTAGGCTTTTTTACTTTCTATACATAAAAAGTGCTTTGTGAAAAATCTATTATTTCGTAATATAGTGTGTAAGAATAGCTATAATGACTATGTAATAAATGGGAGTGTGAATGGTTTGGATTTGCTTCGAAACAAATGGTTTAAGGCATTAATCTGGGTATTAGTGATTTTTCTCGTTATCTGGGTCGGTACAAAGATCTCATTTTTATTCCAGCCGATTAAAGTCATGCTGGCATTGATCTTCCCGCCGCTGATCATTGCGGGGATTTTCTATTATTTCACGCTCGGTATCGTAGATGCATTGCAAAAACGCGTCAAGAAACGTGGTCTTGCCGTGTTGATCGTCTTGCTTGGTTTCATCACGGTTCTGACGATTGCTGTCGCTTCGATCGGACCAATTTTAGTCGAGCAGGTGACGGATTTTGCGACAAGCATTCCGACGCTCGTCATCGAATTACGAGATCAGACGTTAAACTTACGCGATCAATTGATGGACAATCGTTTCATCTCGACATGGGTTCACGAGAATACGGACTTATTTGACAAGTGGACGAATGAAGCGACATCGTATGTCGGTACCGTCTTCAAGTCCGTCTCGACGTCCGTTGGAACGATTTTCGGTGTCATCTCTTCGACGGTCTTAATCATCGTCTTAGTGCCGTTCATTTTAGTGTATATGTTGCTTGACGGGTATAAATTCCCTGACTCCGTCGTGAAATTGTTACCGCGTAGCTACGAAACGGAAACGCGTAAAATTCTGCACGACATGCACGTGACAGTGAAGCATTACGTCAACGGACAGGTCATCGTCTCAATCTGCGTCGGTGTGATGTCCTTGATCGGCTTTTTCATTGCTGACATTCAATATGCGTTATTGCTTGCCTTATTCTGTACGGTGACGAACATCATCCCGTATCTTGGACCTTACATCGGTGCCGTCCCGGCAGTCATTGTCGGATTCATTGATGATCCGATCAAAGCGGTCTATGCGATCATCACGATCGTCGTCGCGCAACAAATCGAATCGAACTTGATTTCTCCTTACGTTCAAGGAAAAACACTCAAGGTCCATCCCCTGACGATTATCATCGTTTTGCTCGTTGCCGGGAAAATCGGTGGCATCATCGGTGTCATCTTGGCAGTTCCGACCTATGCGGTCTCAAAAGTCGTCATTCAGAACATCGCTCGGATTTATCGTTTACGTCAGCAACGTCTCGACGTACCGGACGTGACGGTATCACCTGAATCGTTGAAGTAAAGTGTAACCCTCTGCTCTTTTTAGGAGCAGAGGGTTTGTGATTTTTACGGGAGAGGGATAAGGTAGAAGAAGAGAAAAAATGAAGAAGATTTCACAACTTCGACTCATTTTAGTTTATAAATTGATTGGAATCTTTTTTATAATGGTTATAATGTAGGATAGAGAACGAAAAGATAGATCGGAACGAAATCTTTGGACGTAAGGGGTAGAGCGTATGCATATCGTAGTGGTCGGCTTGAATAACAAAACAGCGCCTGTATCAATACGCGAACAAGTCTCATTTGGGGAGCATGAGATGAAGGGAGCGGTCGTCGCATTGCGCGATGAAAAAAGTATCTTTGAAAGTGTCATCGTCTCGACATGTAACCGGACGGAACTGTACGTCGTGACGGATCAGCCACATACAGGACGGTATTATACAAAACGTTTCCTTGCAAACTGGTTTGGTTTGACGATGGAAGAGCTCGAGCCCTATCTCTTCATCCATGAAGGATTCGATGCGATGAAACATCTGTTCCGCGTGACAAGTGGTCTTGATTCAATGATCGTCGGTGAAACGCAAATCCTTGGTCAGGTCAAGACAAGCTTCTTCATGGCACAGAAGCTTGAAACGACAGGAACGGTCTTTAACAAACTCTTCAAAGAAGCGGTCACGCTCGCCAAACGGGCTCACGCAGAAACTGGAATCGGTGAAAATGCCGTTTCTGTCAGTGCTGCTGCCGTCACGCTTGCCGAACAGTTACTCGGATCGCTTGAAGATAAATCGATTGTCGTCATCGGTGCGGGAGAAACTGGCGAATTGACGACGCTCAACTTATATGAAGCAGGAGCTCGTGACATCACGGTCTTTAACCGGACGCTCGCCAAAGCAGAAGAGGTCGCGAATCGGTTCGAAGGATCAGCGCATTCGATTAATGAAATGCAGTGCGGTTTGCTTCGGGCAGACATCGTCATCTCTTCAACAGGTGCAAAACGCGCCATCATCAAACGGGAAGACATCGCAGCAGCACAGCTGTTCCGTCACGATCGTCCATTCTTGTTGATTGACATCGCAGTACCGCGCGACATCGAACCGACCGTTGGTGACTTGCCAGGCGTTCATTTATATGATGTCGATGATCTGACATCGATCGTCCAGCAAAACATGGCGGAACGGATGAAGGAAGCGGCGAAAATCGAACAACGAATCGAAGCGGCAATCGCTGAGTTCGAAGGGTGGATGACGACACTTGGTGTCGTGCCGATCATCACGGAATTACGAGACCAAGCATTGCGGATTCAACAAGAAACGATGCAAAGCTTGGAACGGAAATTACCGGAGATGTCAAAACGTGAAAAAACCGTCATTGGTAAACACATGAAATCCATCATCAATCAATTGTTGCGTGAACCGCTATCTTACATTAAAGATGCGGCAGCGAAACCGGATGCCGATGAGCGGATTGCGCAGTTCATGGATACGTTCGCATTAAACGAAGACTTGTTCGATGGGCTCGAAGATGAAATCGTGACGTCAGAAGAGACGACACCTTCAGCAAAAGCTGTGAACCGGTGAACAAAGTACGATTTGTGTTACAATAGAAAATGCATGGGGCGGACTTGTGCCGCCCCTTTATCATTGTACAGGGGGATTTTAGCATGCGAAAAATCATTGTTGGATCGCGAAGCTCGAAGCTAGCGATGACACAGACGAAATGGGTCATTGACCAGTTGAAACAAGCCGGCGCGCCGTATGAGTTCGAAATCAAGAACATCATCACAAAAGGGGACCGCATTTTGGATGTGACGCTCTCTAAAGTCGGCGGTAAAGGATTATTCGTAAAAGAGATCGAACAGCAGATGATTGACGAAGAAATCGATTTTGCTGTTCACAGCATGAAGGATTTACCGTCTGAACTACCGGATGGTCTCATCATCGGTGCCACACCAGCGCGTGTCGATGCGCGTGATGCCTTGATCACGAAAACAGGAGAAGGTCTTGCTTCCTTGCCAGAAGGTGCGGTTGTCGGCACGAGCAGCTTACGTCGTGGATCACAATTGCTAAAACTCCGCCCTGATTTAAAAATCGAATCGATTCGCGGGAACATCGATACACGACTTGATAAATTAAAAAATGGTCCGTTTGACGGGATTCTGCTTGCAGCAGCTGGTTTAAAACGGATGGGTTGGTCTGAAGATGTCGTATCGGAATATCTTTCAACAGAAGACATGATTCCAGCTGTCGGTCAAGGAATCCTCGGTATCGAATGTCGCGAACATGATCAAGAAGTACGTGATCTCCTGCACCTGATCCATGATCAGATGACAGAAAAAGTGGCATACGCAGAGCGCGCTTTCTTAGCGGCGATCGAAGGTAGCTGTCACGTTCCGGTCGGTGGATTCGCGACGATTAACGAAGACATGTCAACGACACTTGTTGGATTCATCGGATCCGTCGATGGAGAGCAAATCCTAATCGAGCGCGAATCAGGTCTTGACCCGATGCAACTCGGTCAAGACGTTGCCGAACGTCTGCTTGCTTCGGGCGGTCGTGAGATTCTCGCGACACTTCCGGATGACTTGTAAGCAGGTACTCTTCACGGGCAGTCGACCACCGACGACCGAGCAGATGGCGCGACTGCGCGCCGTCGCGATCGAGTCAGTGCACTATCCTGTCATTGAAACGCGACCGGTTTCGTTTACGTTGCCAAGGGGAATTGATTGGCTCATCGTGACGAGTCCGAATGGTGTCCACCGGATTGCTGATGCATTGCCTGAATTAGCAGCAACGCGTATCGCGGTCGTCGGACGAAAGACGGCAGACGCACTTGCGAAGTACGGTCGAACAGCCGACTTCTGTCCGTCGACCTTTACAGGAGATGCACTCGTCGCAGAACTCGTACCACACTTATCTGACGGCGATCATATCGTTTTTGCGCGAGGGAACCGCTCGCGGCAAGCACCGGTCGATCAGTTACGAAAACTGAATCGATATACGATCGAGGATATCATCACCTATGAAACCGTCACCCGTCGACTACCTGAAGCTCTTATCAGAAATGCCACCTATATTGGACTGCAGAGTCCTTCCGCTGTCGAAGCGATTGCTCCGCTAGACCCGAAGACGACCTTCATCGTCATCGGGACGATCACGGAGCAAGCAGCAAAAGCAGCCGGACTTCAACCGATCCATGTCGCCCGTGAATTCACGGTGGACGGCATGATTGATCGTATCATTGAGGAGGAATCAGCATGAACACATTAGAATACGCACGTCACCGTCGTTTACGTCATACCGCATCACTCCGGTCACTCGTCCGCGAGAACCAGTTGCATAAATCAGATTTGATTTATCCGATCTTCGTTGCAGAAGGCGAAGACATTAAACGCGAAGTCAGTTCGATGCCAGGCGTCTTCAACTTATCACTCGACCATCTGACGGCTGAGATTGAAGAAGTCGTCGCACTTGGAATCGAATCTGTCATCTTATTCGGTGTCCCGCACGACCACTTAAAAGACGAGCAAGGATCAGGTGCGTTTCACGATCACGGGATCGTTCAAGAAGCGACACGTCTCGTCAAGAAGGTTGCCCCGCAGCTAACGGTCATCGCCGACACATGCTTATGTGAATATACGTCGACAGGTCACTGTGGAATCGTCGCCGACGGTACGGTCGATAATGATGCGTCATTACCGCTTCACGTCAAAACAGCCATCTCACAAGCTCGAGCAGGTGCCGACGTCATCGCTCCATCATCGATGATGGACGGATTCGTCGCAGCGATTCGTCAAGGATTAGACGAGAACGGCTTCAGCCATATTCCGGTCATGAGCTATGGTGTTAAATACGCGTCTGCTTATTACGGCCCATTCCGTGACGCGGCAAACTCGGCACCGGGAGAAGGCGACCGGAAAGGTTATCAAATGGATCCAGCAAACCGTCGCGAAGCGTTCCGCGAAGCAACAGCGGACGTCGATCAAGGAGCTGACTTCATGATCGTCAAACCTGCACTTGCGTTCATGGATATCATTCGTGATGTGCGCGAGCGAATCGATCTACCAATCGTTGCGTATAACGTATCGGGTGAGTATGCGATGGTCAAAGCCGCTGCCTTGAACGGCTGGATCGACGAAGAACGAATCGTCCTTGAGACGATGCTTGGCTTTAAACGAGCAGGCGCTGATTTAATTATCACCTATTTCGCAAAAGACATTTGTCGTTACCTGGAGGGGTCGAAATGAGCTTAATTAACCAGAACTCAAAATCAAAAGAAGCATTCGAGCGGGCACTCCCGCTCATGCCAGGTGGTGTCAACAGTCCGGTCCGTGCTTATAAATCGGTCGGGATGACACCGATTTTCGCAGATCATGCGAAAGGATCAAAGCTCTATGATATCGACGGAAAAGAGTATATCGATTATGTCCTGTCATGGGGACCAATGATTCTCGGTCATGCCGATCCAATCGTCACTTCAGCGATCCAAGAACAAGCGACACGTGGCTGGAGCTACGGGACACCAACGGAAATCGAATCAGCGATGGCGGAAGTCGTCATCAGTCGGGTGCCGTCGGTCGAAGTCGTCCGGATGGTCAACTCAGGGACTGAAGCAACGATGGCAGCGCTTCGTCTCGCACGTGGCTACACAGGTCGGACGAAAATCCTCAAGTTCGAAGGCTGTTACCATGGTCACGGTGACTCGCTCTTGATCAAAGCAGGTTCAGGTGTCGCGACACTCGGATTACCAGATTCACCAGGCGTTCCGGCGCAAATCGCGAGCATGACGCTGACAGTTCCGTACAACGATTTGGATGCTGTCCGGATCGCGTTTGAAAAACACGGCGACGATATCGCCGGTGTCATCGTCGAACCGGCTGCTGGGAACATGGGCTTCGTGCCACCAGAACCAGGCTTCCTCGAAGGCTTACGGGAAATCACGTCGGAAAACGGCGCTTTATTGATCTTTGACGAAGTCATGACCGGTTTCCGTGTCGGATTCCACTGTGCGCAAGGACACTTCGGTGTCACACCGGACATCACATGTCTCGGTAAAGTCATCGGCGGCGGCATGCCAGTCGGGGCTTACGGCGGACGTCGTGACATCATGGAACAGATCGCACCACAAGGTCCAATCTATCAAGCGGGTACATTATCCGGGAACCCACTCGCGATGGCAGCGGGTCTAGCGACATTGACACAATTGAAACCAGAGCACTATGAAGAGTTCGACCGGAAAGCGAGCCGTTTGTCGGAAGGTTACCTGAACGCTGCGGCGAAATACAACATTCCGCTGACGACGAACCGTGCAGGCGCGATGTTCGGTGTCTTCTTCACGAATGAACGCGTCACGAACTTCGAAAAAGCGAAAACATCGAACCTTGAGATGTTCCGTTCGTATTATCAAAAGATGGCGGCGCGAGGTGTCTTCTTACCACCATCACAATTCGAAGGTCTCTTCCTGTCGATCGCTCATACGGATGAAGACATCGAGCGGACGATCGAAGCCGTCGAATTGACGTTCAAGGAACTCCAAGTTGAATTTGGTCGTTAAGCAGTTCTTGACGATTGCTTGAACTCTCGGCTAAAATGAGTAAAGAAGAAAATGGCAACAGCGATGACGGGAAGAGTAGTCTTGTATTCGTACCGGTGTAGAGAACACATCCTTGGCTGAAAGATGTGACGGGCGAACAGGAGGAAGGTCACCCCACGAGCTGGTATCGTGAGTCTTACGAGCGATATCCGTCCTCCACACGTTACGTGGCTCGAGGGCATCCGATTTTGGATGAACTAAGGTGGTACCGCGGAAAAAAGCAACGGCTTTCTTTCGTCCTTAGCATAGGACGAGAGAAGCCGTTTTTATTATGGACAAAAAGGGAGCGATCAGGATGCAGGAATTATCAATGCCAACGAAGTATGATCCGCAGGCAACGGAAGAAAAATGGTACGACTTTTGGGTGAAAGGTGACTATTTCAAAGCCGATCAGGATCCAGAAAAAGAGCCGTACACGATCGTCATTCCACCACCGAACGTCACAGGTAAATTGCACCTTGGTCACGCGTGGGACACGACGTTACAAGACATGCTGACACGGATGAAGCGGATGCAAGGATTCGACGTCCTTTATCTACCAGGAATGGACCATGCCGGTATCGCGACGCAAGCAAAAGTCGAACAAAAACTGCGGGCAGAAGGGCAATCACGTCTTGAAATGGGTCGTGAGAAATTCCTCGAGCAATCTTGGGCATGGAAAGAAGAGTATGCGTCAACGATCCGTGCACAATGGGCAAAACTCGGTCTTGGACTCGATTACTCGCGTGAACGCTTCACGCTCGACGAAGGGTTGTCGGAAGCAGTTCAAGAAGTCTTCGTGAAACTTTACGAAAAAGGCTTGATCTATCGTGGCGAATACATCGTTAACTGGGACCCGGCGACGAAAACAGCGATCTCGGATATCGAAGTCATCTACAAGGATATCGAAGGTGCCTTCTATCACTTCAGCTATCCACTGACAGACGGTTCAGGTCACGTTGAACTCGCGACGACACGTCCTGAGACGATGCTCGGCGATACAGCGATTGCCGTGAACCCAAAGGATGAGCGCTACGCTCACCTCGTCGGAAAAACGATCACGTTACCAATCGTTGGTCGCGAGATTCCGATTGTTGCCGATGACTATGTCGATATGGAGTTTGGTACAGGTGTCGTTAAGATTACACCAGCACATGACCCGAACGACTTTGAAGTCGGTAACCGTCACGAATTACCACGTGTCCTCGTTATGAACGAAGACGGAACGATGAACGAGAACGCAGGGAAATACGAAGGCATGGATCGTTTCGAATGCCGGAAACAAATCATTGAAGATTTAAAAGCAGAAGGTGTTTTGATCAAAATCGAACCACACTTGCACTCTGTCGGTCACTCGGAGCGTTCAGACGCGATCGTTGAGCCGTATCTCTCACTCCAATGGTTCGTTAAAATGGAGCCACTCGCGCAAAAAGCACTCGAGGAGCAACAAGGACCAGACAAGGTCAACTTCGTTCCACAACGCTTTGAAAACACGTACGTACGCTGGATGGAAAATATCCGTGACTGGTGTGTCAGCCGTCAACTCTGGTGGGGACACCGGATACCGGCTTGGTACCATAAAGAAACAGGTGAAGTCTACGTTGGCAAGGAAGCACCAGCTGACATTGAGAACTGGGAGCAAGATAACGATGTCCTCGATACATGGTTCTCTTCAGCGCTCTGGCCGTTCTCAACGATGGGGTGGCCGAACACGGACGCTGCTGATTATCAAAAATACTTCCCGACATCGACACTCGTTACGGGTTATGACATCATCGCTTTCTGGGTCTCACGGATGATCTTCCAATCGTACGAATTTACAGGACAACGTCCATTCCAAGACGTCTTGATCCACGGATTGATCCGTGATTCGGAAGGACGCAAGATGTCAAAATCACTTGGGAACGGAATCGACCCGATGGATGTCATCGAGAAGTATGGTGCCGATTCTCTTCGTTGGTTCTTAACGACAGGATCAACACCAGGCAACGACCTCCGCTTCTACTGGGAAAAGATCGAAGCAACATGGAACTTCTCGAACAAACTGTGGAACGCAAGCCGCTTTGCCTTGATGAACATGGATGGTCTAACGTTTGATCAGATCGATTTGACAGGCGAGAAGTCACTCGCAGATAAATGGATTCTGACACGCCTACAGACGACGATTGACGACGTAACGCGTTTATCTGACAAATACGAGTTTGGTGAAGCGGGACGTATTCTTTATCACTTCATTTGGGAAGACTTCTGTAACTGGTACATCGAGATGGCGAAGTTACCGCTCAACGGGGAAGATGAAGCAGCGAAACAGACGACGCGTTCAGTTCTTGCGTACACGCTCGACCGAATCATGCGTCTGATGCACCCGTTCATGCCGTTCATCACGGAAGAGATCTGGCAACACTTACCGCATGAAGGCGAGACGATCACACGTGCTGCATGGCCAACACGCGAAGCGTCACTCGACTTCCCGGAAGCTGTTCCAGCATTCGAAGCGGTTCAGAACGTTATCCGTTCGGTTCGTAACATCCGTGCGGAAGTGAACGCACCGATGTCGAAACAGATCCAACTGTTCATCTCGACGAATGACGCACGCGTTCAAGACGACTTGTCGTCAAACAGCTCGTACTTGCAAAAGTTCACGAACGCATCTGAACTTCGAATCGAAGAACAGATGCCAGCACCAGAAAAAGCGATGAGTGCGATCGTAACGGGAGCAGAATTGTTCATCCCACTCGCGGACTTGATCAACATCGAGGAAGAAATCGCGCGCTTGAATAAAGAACTCGTCAAGTATACGAAAGAAGTTGAACGGGTCGAGAAAAAACTCAACAACCCTGGCTTCGTCGGCAAAGCACCAGCACATGTCATTGATGAAGAAAAAGCGAAGGCACTTGATTATACGGAAAAACGTCAAGCTGTCGAAGCACGCATCAACGAACTCTCACACTAATTACAGCAGTGGCTCAAGTTTCCTTGAGCCACTTTTTTTAAAGGAGCGAACAACATGAGGACGCGAGAAGATGTATTGGATTGGTTATCGAGCTTACTAGCATTCGGCGTCAAACCAGGTCTTGAACGGATGCAGGCGATGTTACTGGAATTACAGATTGACCCGGACGCGATTCCGACGATTCATGTCGCTGGCACGAACGGGAAAGGATCGACGGTTGCGTTCTTACGTGAGATGGGAATTGCGGAAGGATTACGCATCGGGACGTTCACGTCGCCGTATATCATTCAGTTCGAGGAACGGATCATGTTGAATGGGGTACCGATCGCAGAAGATGATCTCGTCGCTGCTGCGATCGCCGTTCAAGCTGCCATCCAGCATATCGATCCGGCACTCGGTACGGTCACTGAGTTCGAGGCATTAACGGGACTTGCTTTCTATTATTTTAATCAGATTCGTCCCGATTTCGTCATTTATGAAGTTGGACTCGGTGGTTTGTATGATTCGACGAACGTCTTCAAGAAGCCGGTCGCGGCGATCATCACGTCGATCGGGCACGATCATCAAGCGATTCTCGGAGATACGCTCCAAGAGATTGCTTTACAGAAGTTCGGGATCATCAAACAAGGGACACCGGTCATCGCGGGAAAACTGCAGGAAGAGCTGACGGTACCGTTAATGGCGTATTGCGGGGACCGAAATGCGACGTTGAAATGGAGTCAGGAAGCGATCATCCGTTACCGTCTGAAAGAGACAGGTACCTGGGCGACATATGATGGGATTCCGGAGACACGTCTTGGTCTAGAAGGTCACCATCAAGTCCATAATGCGGCGAATGCTGTCATCTGTGCGCGGCGACTCGGGTGGTCGAAAGCGGCAATCCGAAAAGGACTACGGGAAGCAAAACATCCGGGACGGTTTGAGATTATCTCACGCAAACCACGAATCATTCTCGATGGTGCCCATAACCCGGAAGGCATCACGGCACTTGTGGAACGGTTAAAAGCGGAATCAAAACCGGTAACGTTACTTTGTTCGATTTTGCGTGACAAAGACCGGACAGCGATGCTAACGCAGTTACGTAGCATTACACCGGATATTTACGAAACGACATTTGATTTCCCGCGAGCGCGGACGATGGATGAGTTGCAAAAGGAAGGCGCTAACGTAACGACGGTCGAAGCATTCTTTGGTCACTTAAGCGCAGATCGAACATATGTCGTGACGGGATCACTTTATTTCATCAGTGAAGTGCGTCAAATGTACACAAACTCTTTTACAAAATAGGGAAAATGCGATTTCGCTCGTTATAATGAAATTGGGGAAGTATAGTCCCGGATTTCAACGAAATGATGAGGAGACGATGAGCGATGAGACAGTGGGTCCGTTTGTTAGTAGCAAGCTTACTGATTTTTTCAAGCTTTACGTATATACATGAACCGCATTCAAAAGCGGCAACAGGGGAAAAGTTCAAGATTTTAGAGATTCGTGATGACTGGTCGACGACGAACCGGATTGATCCGGGAACGACAATCACTTCGTTGTCACTGTTAAAAGAGTTGAATACCAGTCAATACGAAATCAAGATGATGACGGTCAAAGAACTAAATGCGTCTCGTTTTCCACTTGATGGCGCATTTGATGCAATCGTTTTTGATCCATCTATTTTTACTGGAACAGACCGTTATTCGATTACAGTATCTGATACATCCAAAAAACATAATACGAGTAAAATTGAGAATGATATTACGCAGTTAAAAGCGAATGAGATTTTGACGAACTATATTCAAAAAGGATTACCCGTCTTTTTACACGCTGATGTGTTAACACATGCAACGAGTAATTTCACTTCGATTTTTAAGCCAAGCATGACGTCTGGTGCTGCGATTGCCTATACGGATTCAAAACAGGTCGTCTCCCGATTACAATCCGAAAAAATTGAACGACCTCGTTTAAGCAAAGTAGCGGTTTCGCAGGCTGGTCAATCGTTAACATCGGTGGATAAAGCAGCACCGGCTTCACCAGATAAACCAATTGATTTTAATTTTACGCTTGATCAAACTACGGCTAATACACGTGTCCATTTGTATATTGATTTCAATAGTAATGACCAGTTTGAGGAATCTGAAAAGGTCGATGAAAAACCAGCGACGGTTTCTGGCTCCTTGTCCTATCAATTTGATGCACCGAGTTATACAGGACCACGGAACTGGATGATTAAAATCGTAAGTGAAGACGGACTCACAGATTATAAGACAGGAAGCTTCTTGATGAAAGACCAAGTGGCAGAAGCGAAGATTCTACAAGTCACGCGTTCCGGAACGAACGGTTCAATCAACGGTTTTATGAACTCAGGAACTTTACTAAAACAAGATGGGTTATATGATTTCAATGTAGAAGTCATTTCTGCGGACACGTTTAACAAAACATACACGACGAAAAATCTCAATACAGCATACGACATGCTGATTTTTGGTTTTCAAGATTCTTATGGTGCTGCTGCACTCAGTGATCCTGCATCGAATGCCATCCTTGACTTTACGAATACGGGTCAAGGATTGATGTTGACGCACGACACGATCTTCAGACCAGCTCAATCTAGTAAACCAGAGCTGTTCTGGGAAACGAAATTTGCCGATCTCGCTGGTCAAAAGAACTTTACGAATATGGGATATTCAGCACCTCGCAAATCTGGTCAAGCAGTCAAACAAAATGCCGGGGTCATGACTTCCTATCCATTTGCCTTAGCTGATACGGTTGCTATCGCAACGACACACAATCAATACTTTGGTCTAGATCTTGAACAACCGGACTTGATTCCATGGTATAACATCCGTGAAAACAACCTCAGTAGTTCGAATCAGGCTGCCGGAAGAACAATTGGTGATGCGCGCAACCACTATTATATGTATACCAAAGGAAATGTTACGTATTCCGGAGCAGGACATACTTCGAGCTTTAATCAACAACAAGAAAAAGAATTGTTCTCGAACACGATGTATCGCGCATTCATCGGTGCAAACCATAAGCCGCTCATCAAGAACATCTTACCAACGGATAAATCAAGTTACCTCGAGAATGAACCGTTGACGATCTCGTATCAAATCAATGATTACGATCTGCAAGATCGTGAGCTAAAGACACGGATCTATCTTGATAATGAGAAAGTCTTTGAAAACAATAAGTTGAAGAATAACTCGTTCGTCAGTCAATCCTTCGAATCAAAATTAAAAGGTAAAACAAATGTTACGATTCGAATCGAAGCAGAGGATCAGCGGGGAGCTAAGGCAATCGAGACACGGACCGTTCAAGTTGTTCGACCTGCTGTTTCTGCTCCTTTCGTATTATCTCGTTCTATTGATCCGGCTACTATTCCTAATGGTGAGACGGCTGAAATTTCATATACCATTAAAACAACACCGATGAAGCAACAAGAAGCTATTGGGGAGAATGGCTATATCAAAGGGAAATTTTCTGTGACGATGGAAAATATACTGTTCAATGAAAAATTACCGAGTAATTTAGAAGTAGTTTCAACTAGTGGGTTAAAGGATGCTATTATTTCTGGACAGTCTATAAAAGGCTACGCACCAAATATTGAATACGATGAAGCACTTGACGGCATTTACCAAGGGCAGTGGGTAGCTAAACAATCAGAAATAACATTTAAAGTAAAAGTAAAAGCTAAAGAATCTGCGGGCATTTACACGCTCGATAAAAAAGATAATGTGCTAACATCAACTAAAAATGTCTATAAAAATGAAACAAATCGTTCAGATAAACTAACGACAGTAAATAATGATCCACAAGCATTTCCGACACTGGGCTACGCATTGACACCGGCATTTGCGACAAGTGCGAAGATTCCATCCGTCAAGATGGATATCACGACACCATCTTATAAAGTCTTGCCAGAAATTAATCCGACAGGTAGCCAATACGGAACGTTGAAATGGTCAATCGTCGATCCGACGATTGCCTCAATCGATGAAGCAGGAGTCATTAAACCGAAAAAAGTCGGTACGACACAAATCAAATTAGTCGTTCCTGTAGGTAATGGAAAAGAACTCACGACGACATCTAATCTTGTCATCAATGATGTATTTGGTGGACTGATTGTAAGAAACGTACCGGATACACTGTACGTTGGTGAAACGAAATCCATGACGGGACTCGCTTCGATGATTTCAGGAATCGAGACACCGATTCAATGGATCATCACGAATGATTCGCATGTCAAAACGAATGGTTTAACGAAAAACACATTAGATTTGACCGGGAAAACACCTGGAACGATCACAGTTAAAGCTGTCGTTCCGGCAGAAGCAGGAAGTTCAACATATCTTGCCCAGTCTACGACCTATACAATTCAAGTGAAGCTACCGGAACTTTCGGTCGCCCCAAGTAATCTTGAACTCTGGGTCGGATCAAAACAGGATGTGACGGCAACATTCAAACCGAATTACCCGTTACCATTTACGACGTCTACGTTGAGTAGTGCGATTGAACTGATACCGACAGCGAACGGTTATACGATCACAGGTAAGACCGGTACTCCAAATGGAGTTGTCGAAGCATTACTCACGTTGACGGATTTCCCAGATACGGTAGCAAAGACACTCGTTCGAGTCCGTGAGAACCCGACCAGCGTAACAGCTGATGATTTAATCATGACGATGAAGGATGAAAACAAACGACCACTCTTAGGATGGTTCCCGGAAACGACGACTGAACGATTTTACCGGATGGAAGTGACGCAAGGGAAAGAGTACGTCAAAATCGATCCGACGGGCCAAGCGTTGCAACCGTTACGTCCTGGTGTGGCTCGCATTAAAGTCACTGTGCTAAAAGAAAATAAAGATGTGTTGGAAGTCTTGAAAAATGATCAGAAAACACCTTTGAGTACAACATTCAAGGTGACGATTGGTTCAGATTCAGGATCAACCGACTTGGATGGAGATGTATATTAAAAAGTGGGGAAGTTGGATATGAAACGAAAACGCATCGTTGTCATCCTGTTGATCGTGATTTTGACTGGAGTCGGAGTTACAAGTTACGTCATCCAATCGAATCGAAAAACTGAACTAGAACAGGCGTTACGTTCAGAAAAGCCTACGGAATTAGCATCCGCGTTAAAGAGTTCAGACATGTCTACATCGGAAAAAAATCGTTATATTGGTCGTTTTCAAGAGACGCTTGCATTTGAAAAGGCTGAATTGCTATTAGATTCTAAGACATCTCAAAATCAAATGAATTGGTTTTATGCGGCTCAATTTGCTCCTCGGGATACAGTGGCTACTTGGCTTAAAAAGGGAGCAAAAGTTAATCAGTTAAATCAGAAAAAACAATCTGTCCTTCATGTGGCAACGAGTGTGAATCGTTCCAGTGATGCGTATGCTTTACTTGTTAAGCGCGCAACGTCTAAAGATTTAAATCGAATCGATGCGTACGGTCATACACCTTTATTTTATGCCACACTTGATCAAAATGAGACAGTCATCGAGTTACTTCTAGGGGCTGGTGCCGATCCAAACCTAGGAAAAGAACGTCCGATTTATGAGACAGTCAAGCAAAATCGAAAAGACTTATTTGAATTGTTAAAGCAGCACGAGGCAAAAGTGGAAACAAAACAAGTAAAGAAGATCGCAAAAATGTATCGCGCTACGACATTTTAAGCAATAACGAAGAGCCCCTC
>NZ_DGYQ01000026.1:119768-240408 GCF_002396765.1 Exiguobacterium sp. UBA5002 | reverse complement strand
GAGGGGCTCTTCGTTATTGCTGTTGAATGCGTTTTGGTGTTTCGACATACATTTGGACAGAACGATTTAAAGGTAATAAAGAAGTTGGATTTTTCAAAACGGTTGCATCATAGGCCATGCGTAATCGAGAAGCCTCAGCATCCGCAGATTTATTGGCAATCATGAGTCGTTCTAAATCCCTCACATTAGCAGGGAACTGATTCTCTGCTAAATCGAGTTTTCCACGATAGGCGTTTACTTCTAGTTTCCCTTTTGTAAAGATTCCACCACGTACGTTCATCGTCGACCCGACAGAGTAGATCGTATTGATTTGATCGTCATCGCTGTAAAGGAACGCATTTAGGTCGGGCGTAGTCGTTCGGGGTGTTGAAAATTTATTCACCCGATTGATGACGAGTGTTCCTTTACTGAGTAGGATTAACGTGTTTTGTTTCGTGGATGAAGTGAGACCTTGAATATTCGCATCATCGAGACGACTTGTACCTGTCGTATAAATCGTTGTCGCAAAACCGACATTCCCTCGAACGAGGAGGTTACCTAGGACGACAAGCGGCCGTTTGATTTCCAACGGCTGCTCAACGGAATTCAGTGAAGAAATTGTCAGATTCCCATTGATGATCAAAGGCTCGAGCGTCTCTTGTACTAAATCATCCGTCAATGTGATCGTGTTGTTTGTGTTCGGTGCCGGGCTAATCATCTGTCGTTTCGTATCAAGTGCCGTCAGAAACGGACCTGTTAAGACCGATTGTGGAATAGCCGAGTCCTTTAAGGAGGTAGTGATTTGTGTAATCGGTGTATTCACCGGCAGCTTCAAAAAGTCATTCAAAGCGTAGTTGAAGTCGAATGGAACAAGCGCTTCTTTCGTTGAGGCGAGGTCCGTTGATCCTTTTGGATCAAAAATGCTACGGTCACAAGATAAATAATCTTCACATTGCAGCAAAGGGAGATTTTTTTCTTGGAACACCCGAATTTGACCAGCGACATAAGGAAGTGCTTGTGTATTCGTGAACGTCCCATTTTCATTATTGTATTTAAAATAAGGAGTAGCGGTTGCCTTTAAAGGATTTCGCGAGAAGATATTACCTTCGATGAAAGGCGCACCTTTAATAATGACTTGGTTATCCGAACCAAGCGTATAGTACAAAAAGCTTGGAATAGCAGACAGATACACGCGTTGGCGATATGTCTTGCGAATCACAGGCTGATCACCCTTTTGTTTCTCGACTGTTGCGGTTAAATCTAATGCTTTAACTCGGATATTCGAGGCGGTCTCGTTTACTTCGACCGTGACACTCGGAACGATGGATTTTAAAGGTAAGACGATTGCACTATTTAAATTACTGAATAGTGCTTGTGAAGATGTCGTAGGTGAAGTCCCAGTCGTCTTGACGACGATTTGCTGTAATGCAGCAACGGCTTTATCTAAGTCATTTTGAGTGGATGTCTCGACATCGATATCCGTTTCACGAATCTCAGTTAATCGTGTGGACTGTAGACTGATACCAATCGTGGCTACGGCAAGAACGGAAAGTACCGTTAGCGTGACGAGTACGAATAATAAAGTGTAGCCTTGTTCAGATTTACGCATGATTAGTTCCTTTCTGAATTAAAATCCAATCGTACTCGTGAAGGTCTGTACTTCTTCTTGATCAGTTGACTGGATTCGAGTCGTGATGGTCAAAATACCATGGATGACATAACGACCAGGATACGTACTTCCGGTGATCGTTTGATATTCAGGACTAGATAATGTGAAGGTTTGAAAAAGTTCGGATTGCTCATCGATTGATTGTGGCTCTGACGTATAGACGAGTTTATCGCCTTGTTGCTGTTCGGTCAGGAATGTATATGTAACAGGCTTCACGGTAGATGCGGATGCTGAAGCTTCTTCTGTTGCATTGAACGGTTGAAATCCACTAGCTCGTTCAAGTAATCCCGTCTCATTGTTCAGCGTAGGCAACGTTCTTTTATAAAAAGAGAGTGTTTTGGATTCATCGATGCGAATCGCATCAAAGCCACTGACCTCATTTAAAATGATACCGATCCGACTATCCGCTTCACTACGTAATTCACTAATGATACCAGTTGCTCGAAAACTTTTCGTTCCGGAAATGAATACCGTCAAGATGACAGCACTGAAAATAGAAGCAACGACGATCGAGACAAGTAGTTCGACGAGTGTGAAACCTTCACTTTGTTGTTGGAAAACTTTGGTTGAGCGTCGCATTCGTAATCGATCCTTTCAAAGTCGTAATCGGTTCAGTCGTTCCTTCTACATACACATATACATAAAGATCGAGCAGATTCGGATTCACTTCACCTTCCATTTTATGAGGTGTCACACTGTACTTCACATCAAATGAAATATTGTTGATTTCAGGATCAGTAAAAATTGACGTGCAAATAGCCGATACACCACAAGAAGGAGTGGCGGGTTCTGGAATCACATAATTTCCATTCAGATAAACGGCTTTCAGTGCTTCTTGAGATAATGAAACGAAAGAAAAGGCTTCATTCGTTGTCGCTTCAATCGCTTCTCGCTTTATGTAAGAAGTAGCATTTTTAGCTAAATAGTTCGCAAACGTCAATTCCGTGCTAGTGCGTGATGCTGAAAGAGATTGCGAAAAGATACTGATCAATGAGACAGAGATAATCGACAGAATCGTAATACTGACAAGGACCTCGATTAATGAAAATCCATCTTGTTTGTGTTGCATATGCTCACCTCTTCATTTCTATCGGAAAAAACATCAATTGGATGAAGTTCAAAAACCTACAGACATTCACAGTTAGAGAAAAGAATTGTCAGGATAGACTTATGTTTCATCATGATATTCATTATAATGGAAATACTAGGCACCTGAAATGATTAATTCATACAGAAAGGAAACAGATGATGCTCAATACAAAGCGTTTTGCTGTACATACACTTTTACTCGTCTTACTCGTGGTTTTGATTTATGTGCCATCGTTCGCCTTAATTTCCTTTACCGGAAAGGCGACTGAACAGACGACTTTTTCTGAAACGGCTAAAGTTGGATCTGTTCCTGTAAGTGGGATGAGCCGTAAAGAAGCTGAATCCGCAGTCCAAAAAGCGATTACGGAATGGTCCAAAAAAACACCGTTGACGACGGGTACAGGAGAAGAAACGTTACCGGTACCAACTGAATTGGTGACATTTGATTCTGAGGAATCTGTAAAAAAAGCGTCTCTGAAAACGGGAGGAGACTTAATTCTCTCAATCGATGACGAAATGCTACAAAGTTTTCTATCTACACAACCTGTCAGCTATTCACAAGAGCAAACGGAAGCGTTTAAAACATGGTTAACGAATACAAGCAAGACATTAGCTGAAGGGAATTTTGATCCTTCACAAACGTCAGAGTCGTCTGCTGAAGGTGAGGTCGTATCAAGTATCACGTTCTCAACACGTTCAGCAGCAGAAGAACAGATGATTACAGGCATGGCAAACGTCGAAATCAAGCCAGATCAATTAATGAATGTGAAAACGTATGGTATGGATCCAATCGCTGCTTCTTACGTTGGAAGTAAATTATACGAATTGTTCGCAAAAACACCATTTGAAATCGTGGAACGCATGCCACATGCGACACTCCCAGATGATATTACACTAGGTTACGATGTCAAAATTGACGAAAAAACAGATTTTGCTGTTCGAAATACGCAAGCATCGGTGTATCGCCTCGTCGCTACGCAAGAGGGAAGCGACGTAACGATTGAACTGCGCGGAGCCCCAATAAAAGAGGCAGTGACTGTTGTGATGGAAGGAGAAAAGACAATCCCATTTAGAACCATTACTCGTTACTCAGCTACGCTTTCAGCCGGGACGACAAACGATACACAAGCCGGTGAAGAGGGAAAATCGATTGAAGTCTACCGTGTAATGAAAACAGCTAAAGGCGAAAAGAAAAAGCTACTTTCCTTAGATTTTTATGCGGCGGTCCCAGCTGTCATTACAAAGAGTAGTCAAGAAGAACAAGCGCCTATCGTGGTTCCACCAACCGAAGAAACACCATCTGAGGACGGAACGGATTCTGAAACGCCGGATGAATCGAACCCTGAGGATTCGCAAACGGACGGTACGGTCGAAACGCCAGATTCTCCTACTTCACCGGACAGCCCAGATTCACCAACGGTACCAGACGAGGACAATCAAGGGGATCCGGCTTCACCAGTAGACGATGAATCGACAGGTAAAGCGGTCGGTTAAACGAGGAGGGAAGAGTATGAATTGGACGACGATTGCAATTGAGCTTGGAATCATCATCGGACTTGCGACAATCATTTGTGGATTGATGTTTGCGGTGACGATTCCATATGTAACCTCGATTCAGGCGAAGTCAGTATTATCCATCGCAGCGATTATCATGGTGACACTGATCTATTTTAGTGTTCAGTTGGATTGGATTAGTAATCCCTTTGTAGCGATCGGGATGGTATTACTGTGTGTCGTAACGGGAGGCGTTACGAGTCTGATTGATGAAAAGAAACAAAAGCGAACTGTAATGATTGAAGACGAATCATGGCATGCGGAAGGATGACGGACTAAATGGCGATGAAGCGAAAACGACTCGGTGAAATGTTAATCGAAGAGAGCTTAGTGACAGAGAGTCAAATCGATGAAGCACTTTCTGTAAAACGACCAACTGAAAAATTGGGTGACGCGTTACTCCGCCTCGGTCATTTGACGGAACAACAGTTACTAGAAGCGCTCCATCATCAATTAAAGATTCCGATCATTCAACTGTATAATTATCCAGTCGATGTTGCGGTAACGAAATTGATTTCAAAAGAATTAGCACAGCGACATACGTTAGTTCCGGTCTACCGTGAAGGGAATCGTTTATTTATTGCCATGGCGGATCCGATGGACTTGATCGCAATCGATGATTTACGGATGCAGACGGGTCTAGTGATTGACGTAGGTATTGCGACACGGGACGAAATCAGACGAACGATCTTGAAGTATTATGATATCGATTCATCGTTGCGCGATTTGTTGGAGTCAGATGATATGACGGAGATGGAACAGTCGCGCGACGTGGTGACACGTGAAGATGCGCCAATCATTCGTCTCGTTAATCAAATCTTAGAAAATGCGATTGCGCAACGGGCATCCGATATTCATATGGATCCACAGGAAACATCGATGACGATTCGAATTCGAATCGATGGAGAACTTCGAACGGAAAATAATTATCCGAAGCAGATTCAAAGTATTTTAACAACACGAATCAAGGTCATGAGTGAGCTTGATATTACAGAATCTCGTTTACCGCAAGATGGACGAATCAAATATGTCTTTAATGGACTAGCTTACGACTTCCGTGTTTCTACACTACCTACCGTATACGGGGAAAAAGTCGTTATTCGAATTTTGGACAGTTCCAACTCAAATATTTCTATCTCTAAAATTGGTTTCAGCTCACGGAATGAAACACAGTTCCGAGAAATGTTAAAACGACCGAACGGTATCATTTTGATTACCGGGCCAACCGGTTCAGGGAAATCATCGACATTGTATGCAGCCTTAAATGAGTTGAATGACGAGTCACGCAATATCATCACCGTCGAAGATCCAGTTGAGTACCAGGTCGATGGCATCAATCAGGTCCAAGTGAATGCGAAGATCGGTTTGACGTTTGCGAGTGGTCTTCGATCGATTCTCCGTCAGGATCCGAACGTCGTCATGGTCGGTGAGATTCGCGATATTGAAACAGCAGAAATATCGATCCGTGCTTCTTTGACAGGACACTTAGTTCTATCCACGCTCCATACGAACTCAGCAGTTAGTTCAATTACACGATTAATCGATATGGGCGTTGAATCGTTTCTCGTTGCAGCTTCGCTTAGTGGGTTGATCGCACAACGACTCGTCCGCCGTGTTTGTCGGGACTGCGGAGAAGTCCATCCACTCTCAACGCGGGAACAGGAGCTGTTTGATCAAGAAGGAATCGAGGCGACGACTGTCATGCGAGGGCGTGGCTGCTCATCTTGTAATATGACCGGATATCGAGGTCGTGTCGCGATTCAGGAAGTCATCATGATTGACGAAGTCTTACGGCGCATGATCATGAACCAGTCGACGGAAAGTGACATCACAGCGTACGTTAAATCGCAAGGACAACGTTTCCTTCTAGCTGATGGTCTATCGAAAGTAGCTGACGGTATCACGACGACAGAAGAAATTTTACGGACGGTGATTTCAGAATGAATCAAACGATGGAACGTGCCCAAATCGAAGATATTCTTCGTTCCTCGAAGGAACGAGGGGCATCCGATGTTCATTTGACTGCCGGATCCCCTCCTGTGTTTCGGATCAATGGAACACTGACACCATATGGATCTGAGAAGATGAAACCAGTCATCATTGACGGGTTCGTTCGTTCGTTGATCACGGAAGACATGTATCAGCAACTGAAGCAGGATCGAGATATTGATTTTTCGTTTGGTGTGACAGGTGTAGCGCGATATCGGGTCAATTGTTTTTACCAGCGAGGTGCATTATCGATGGCCTTTCGAACGATCCCGACAGAAGTGCCTTCGCTTGAACAGTTAGGACTTCCTCCAGTCATCAAACGATTTTTGACGAAGCCACATGGTCTCATCCTTGTCACGGGTCCAACAGGTTCCGGGAAGTCGACGACGCTTGCTGCGATGATCAACGAAATCAATCAGACGATGTATAAACGGATCATCACACTGGAAGACCCGATTGAATACTTACATAGTCATCGAAAGAGCTTAATTGATCAACGGGAGATTGGAATTGATGCGCCACGTTTTTCGACAGGATTGCGCTCAGCGCTTCGCCAAGATCCGGATGTGATTTTACTGGGAGAAATGCGCGACCTTGAGACGATTGCTACCGCGGTAACGGCTGCTGAAACCGGTCATCTTGTCTTTGCGACGGTGCACACGGCAACAGCAGCTTCAACGGTCAGTCGCATCATCGATGTATTTCCGTCGGAGCAACAAGATCAGATTCGGGCACAGCTAGCGAACGTCCTAGCGGGTGTCATCTCACAACGACTCATGCCACGATCGGATGGGACAGGACGTGTCGCTGCCTTAGAAATCATGGTTGATACACCAGCTGTCTCCAACTTGATTCGGACAGGTAAGGAATATCAGATTCAATCCGTCTTACAGACGGGTAAACAATATGGCATGCAAACGATGCAGATGGCCTTACAGGATTTGGTCAGTCGCGGTTTGATCCCGGCATCTGCTGCAACACCATACATATCGGGGTGAAGGGATGGCAGTATTCATTTACGAAGGTCGAACGATGGCCGGAAAACGAAAGAAGGGCAAGATTACTGCGCTGACGAAGCGCGAGGCAGCAGAACGGCTTCGGACGGATCAAATCGCCGTAACATTGCTTGAGAAACAAGAATCAAAAGGGTTAAATACCGAGATTACGTTTTTAAGTGCTAAACCGAAAATCGAGCATCTTGTCATGTACGCGCGTCAGTTTGCGACGCTCGTTCGATCCGGTGTTTCGATTGTTAGGGCAACCGAAATTTTACGTAAACAAACAGAATCAAAACCACTCGAGCGAGCGCTTGTCGAGGTGGAAGATGATTTGCGTAGTGGGATTCAGTTTTCCCAGGCAATCGAAAAGCATCCTCGTGTATTTGATACGTTTTTCGTTAGTATGGCGATGGCGGGGGAAGCGAGTGGTAATCTCGAAGAGGCGTTAGATAACATCGTGACACAGCTGCAAAAACAATATGAGATCAAACGAAAAGTCATCTCCGCTTTAATCTATCCGGCGGTCGTCTCAATTGTCGCGATCGGCGTCGTTGTCTTCCTGATGATGAATGTCGTACCGACGTTCGCTTCGATCTTTGATCAGTTAGGCAGTGAGTTGCCACTGATCACGAAACTCGTCGTCGCAGTCTCCGACTTTTTTGTCGCCTATTGGTGGGTACTTCTATTGATTGCATTTGGTTTGATCGGACTGTTGTATTTTAATCTCAAGAATGAGCGCCAACGTCTCTTTTTTGACCGTTTCTTGTTAATGATTCCAGTCTTCGGACCGCTGATTCAAAAATCACAAATCGCACTGATGACACGTGGCTTGTCGGTGTTACTGAATGCGTCAGTACCGATTTTAGCTTCGCTTGACATTACCGAACGAATCGTTACGAATCGGATCATTCGTAAAGGGATTGCAGGTGCGAATGAAGCGATGTCTCGCGGTATTCCGATGCACGAACCTTTGGAGCGAAACAAATATTTCCCGCCGCTCGTCACACAGATGATTGCGATTGGGGAAGAGTCAGGTCGCCTCGATTCGATGTTGACGGAAGTCGCGAACTTTTACGAAACCGAAGTGGAAACGACGACGGATCGTTTGAAATCGATCATCGAACCATTATTGATTGTTGTTTTAGCCGCAATCGTTGGTGTCATTGTCATTGCCGTCGTCGTACCGATGTTTAAGATTTACTCTGACATTCAGGCAAGTTGACAATTGTAAAAACATTTACCTGTTGTTAAAAAAAGACATAAACTACAAAAAATGTGGTGCTACTATAATAGTATTCGTTTGGATAGTAAGTCTTACTAACCAAGAACAGTAAAAAGCACTAGGGAGGCATAATGAAATGATCGAACGGTTAAAAGAAATCTGGTTAGATGCAAAACAAATGCGTGATGAGCGCGGACTGACATTGATCGAGTTACTTGTCGTCGTCGTTATCTTAGGTATCATCGCAGCAATCGCTGTCGTCGCAATCGGTGGATTGATTGAGAACTCACGTAAAGATGCAGTTGTTTCGGATGCGAAGCAATTGGTATCTGCTGCGAAGTTATATACTTCTTCGAATCCGATCAAAGCAGGGGAAACGGTTGTAATGGGAATTGAGAAAGCTGGAAAGAAATTTGCTACAACTGACGGTGTAGTGCTCGATAAATATATCGATAGCATGGAGGACCCATTCGATTCTCCTAAACCATATAAAGATGCATTTGTATCTGTAACAGAAACTGGTGGGAAGTATACTTACTCTGTAACCCTTAAAGGTGAGGAAGATTACTTTGCAAATAAAGGTCCATCTGAACTAAAACGTTGGTAATCGTCCCCCCTCCTCGGGGGTTTTTTTCTGAAGTTTTTTGAAAGGGAGGTCGTGTCATGACGATTGTCTTCACGGTATATTTTTTCTTGCTAGGTTTATTGATCACATCGTTTACGAATGTCGTCGGTTTGCGTGTTCCGGTCGGGGAGTCGATCGTTCATCCACGTTCCCATTGTCCGACCTGTGGACATGTGCTTGGACCACTCGAACTGACGCCAATACTCGGATATGTAGTACTCGGTGGGAAGTGTCGTTCCTGTGGACAGGCGATTTCAATCAAGTATCCAGCGCTTGAACTACTCGGTGGAATGCTCTATGCGTATGCCTTTTGGCAGTTCGGTTGGTCGATGGAACTTGCGTTGACACTCACTCTAACTAGTCTCTTGTTTATTCTTACGATGTCTGATCTTGCCTATATGCTCATACCGAATAAAATTTTACTGTTCTTTTTACCAATTGCCTTGATTGTGCGCTACCTTTCTCCACTTGAAAACTGGTATAATCCAATTATTGGAGGAATTGTCGGATTCGTTCTATTGTTCGTCATTTTTCTTGCATCACGACGCGGTATGGGAGCGGGAGATGTCAAGCTCTTCGGTTTACTCGGGATTTTCCTTGGACCGCTTCACGTCGTCATCGCGTTGTTTGTTTCAGCATTTGTTGGTTCAGTGATCGGGCTGACGCTACTCGGAACGGGACGCGTCAGACGAAAACAACCGATACCATTCGTTCCCTCCATTGCGATCGGGACATTACTTACATATTATTTTGCGGATGATTGGGTGTCGTGGTACCTCGATTTACTGCTTTAAGAAAGGAAGAACGTACATATGACGCAACGGCGTAAAGGTACATATGTTTATTTTAATTTTACGGACGTCGCTATTTTTGGTGCGGTTGTCAAAAAAGGGGTCTTGAAACGACGTGCTGTCGTATCTCTTCCAGCAGGTACGTTACAGGGTGGATGGCTTCAACCGGAAGCGTCGCTCGATCTGATTTTTGATAGTCTATTGACGAAGTTGAAAGTTCCTCGCGGATCTAAAGCCGTTCTTGCGCTGGATGGTTCACTCGTCCTTGCGCGGAAACTCGATATTCCGGAGACGATTGCGACGAATCAGATCCGGGGTTATCTATTCATGGAGATTGGTCATAGCATTGTCCTTCCTTTTGAAGAACCATACTTCGACTACACTGTCCTTGAAGACGGTGAAAAGCGTGAAATCATGCTGTATGCGGCACCGAACGAAGCACTGAAACAATATACGCAATTGTTTAAACAAAAGCATCTTCGATTAGTGGCAGCGGAACCGCAACCACTGTCTACCTACTTCGGTCTTGAAGCGCATTATCCAGCAGCAGATACCGATACGCTACTGATTTGGAATGCAAACGCAACGAACCATCAATTGATTATCATCGAAGACCGTGTACCACGCCTGATTCGCTCAGTGGATACGTTTTCGGCAGATGCTTGGGATGTAGACGTGATCGAGGATCAATTGCATTATCGCTATCGATCGGATGATCAGACAGTTGAACTCGTCTTGGATGAAATGCTGTTAGAATTTTCGCGTGTGCTAGACTTTTACCGTTTCTCGCTCGCTCGAGAAAGCCGCGAAATCAAGACAGTTGTCCTTGCGGGAGACTTCCCGTTTCGAGATGAATTAGCGACACGATTCCGAACGAACTTTGATCTTCAGTTAGATGAAGTACCGGACATGATGACAATCGATAGTCAATCGGTTCCACGCATTTACTTACCGATCGTTGGTCTAGCCACTGCGCGACCAGATCGTATCAACCTTTTACCGGAAAGTGACGAGGCACCGAAATATCCGCTTGTCGCTTCGCTGATTTTATTATTATTTGGTGGATTGATTGGTGGTTATTTATATTGGCAAACGGATCAGTTCGCTAACCGAGTGGAATCCGTAGACGATCAGATTCAAATCGTCCGACAATTACAATCCGAATCCGATCAGTCGTCTAAACAAGAAGTCGTTCAATTGAAACAGACGGTCGAGTCGCTAGAAGAAGCACCTAAGCCAGCTGTTCCAACACTTGAGCGGATCACACGTTACTTACCGGAACGCGGGTACATTCTTCAGTACGCATATGAAGCGGATGATACCGTTGCTATGACGGCTCAGTTTGAGACACTCGATGAGCTGAATGATTTTTACCGAGAGTTGCTGACCGATAAAGTGTTCTCCGGTACGACGCTGGCAAGCGTGACGACAAAAACGATGAATGAAAAAACGGATGTCGTGACAACGACAACGGTTGATCCGGCGACCGGTCAAGAGATTCCAACGACGGAAATTACTCCGAATGATGACACGAAGACAGAAGAACCGCGATATATCGGTCAGTTTTCTATGAATGTCAATCCTGAGGAGGTTGTTAAGGGAGAGACCAATGAGGCAGACCCGGCAGTACCGAAAGAAGATAAGCCATCTGAGCCAGAAATTGAAGGGGACGGTCAAACACCGGATGATCCTTCAGGAGAAGTCATCTCGACAGAAGTTGAGGAGGTGCCTGAAAATTGAAGCGATATAGTAGCTACCTCCTTCTCTTTTTATCAATCCTCATCGTTTTAGGTGGCATTGGGTATTTTGGATATGCGACGTATATGACACATCAAACCTTGCAACAAAAAGAAGCGACACTCAAGCGAGAACAAATGGCGTTAGAGCAAGCAAAAGCAAATGAGCAAAAAGTGGACGTGGCAGAATCGAGTTTCCTACAGCAAAAAGTTCCGGTGACGGCATCGAATGATGATGTCATCGATGCGATCAACGCAGCAAGTCAGATTGCTGGAGTAAAAGTGCAGTCGATTACTTTCGGTCAATCGACAGAGACGACACCACAATCTCCCGTAACGTCAACACCAGCTGTTGATGGAGCGATGGCGACCGAATCGGATCAAGCGACAACGCCTACAGCGACTACTCCCGCAGCAAATGCGACACCGTTACCAGCTTCCTTGACGATTGAAGCGCCGTCATATCTTGAACTGATGGCCTTCTTGAAACAAATTGAGCGAACAGATCGCATTACGATTCTTCGCCAGATTCAGTTGACTGGTCCAGAAGAACAAGGACCTGGCGGTGGCGCAATTCAATTGGAAAACGAAATGCTATCTTTCACAGTCGAAATCGAATCGTATTACCGTCCGGATTTAACGAAGTTGACGCCTGATAAACAGACGCCGCTTAAAGAAAAAACACCAAAGTCAGATCCATTTGTCGATGTGACAGGAAATTAAGATGAGTTTGGCGGTTCCTACTCTGTTAGGGACCGCTTATTTTTTGTTAGACTAAACGATGACTCGAATTATCCGATTCGAAATTAATGGGAAAGAACGTGATACTAATGGTAACGCAACCACACTTGATCCTTGCCTCGGCTTCACCACGCCGGACGGAACTTCTAAAGCAAATTGGAATCCCTCACGAAGTCGTACCTGCGAATGTCGTCGAAGAGGCACCATTTCCGATGTCACCGCATGAGTACGTCCGTTATCTATCGCAAAAGAAAGCGCGAGCGATTACGGTAGACGGCGTCATTTTGGCTGCGGATACGGTCGTTGCGATTGACGACATGATTCTTGAGAAGCCAGCAGATAGTTCTGAGGCACGGGCGATGCTTGCGCGTCTGTCAGGACGTGCTCATGAAGTCGTGACAGGCGTGACGATTCGCTTTGGTGAAAAGGAGGAGACGTTCGACGTAACGACACACGTTCGTTTTGGTGCATTGTTAAACGAGTGGATCGAAGGGTATATCGCGACGAACGAGCCTTACGATAAAGCGGGTGGCTATGGTATCCAAGCGATGGGAAGGCTATTCGTCGAGGCGATTGAGGGCGATTATTATAATGTCGTTGGATTGCCCATACACGAGATCACGAAACGTCTCGCGTCGTTTAAAATCAAGCCGATGTTTGCGTAATTCTGAAACAGAGAGGTCGGATGCTGTGATTGAATGGCCGAAGGATATGGTTCAGTTGAAAGGCTTGGCACAAGCGACGACAGTCGAACTGCTCGCGTGTCTTGTCCGAAGTGGGACACGGGACCGGACACCGCTTGAAATCGCGGAAGAATTACTGCATATCTATCCTTCGCTGATCGAACTCGAGGCGGCGGGAGTCGGAGGACTCGAAAAAGCACCGGGGGTCGGAAAGGCGAAGGCATTACAAATCATGGCGGGACTAGAACTGGGTCGTCGTCTCGTCACCGAACCGAAGTGGGTGCGACCAACGATTCGTTCACCGGAAGACGCAGCGGAGCTGTTGTTAGAAGAGATGCGTCTTTATCAACAAGAACACTTCATCTGTCTGTATTTGAATACGAAAAATGAGGTCGTTTCGAAAAAGACGTTATTCATTGGAGGATTGAACACGTCGATCGTCCACCCGCGTGACGTCTTCCGGGAAGCGATTCGCTGCTCGGCTGCGAATTTCATCGCTGTGCATAATCATCCGTCGGGTGATCCGACACCGAGTCGAGAGGATATCGAGGTATCCGAGCGGCTCGTTGAGGCAGGACGGCTCATTGGAATCAGTTGTCTTGACCACATCATCATCGGGCACGGACAATATATTAGTATGAAACAGCGCGGATTTATGTAAGAATAACGTCTGAAGGGAAAGTTTCGTTTCTTTCCATCAGACGTTTTTTTGTGTGTTTTCTAAGGCGAACTGTAAACAAGCTGTAACGTTTTAACGCTTTCCAATGAAGGCTTTTCCGTTATAATTAGTGAAGTGTATTCTCAGAGAGGGGTTTTTTGAATAATGTTTGGATCATTCAGCCGTGAAATCGGCATTGACTTAGGTACGGCTAACACGCTCGTGTATGTAAAGGGGCAAGGAATCGTCGTCCGCGAACCGTCCGTCGTCGCTTTCCGTACGGATACAGGAAAAATTGAAGCGGTCGGTAACGCAGCGAAAAACATGATCGGTCGTACGCCGGGTAACGTGACAGCACGACGCCCGATGAAAGACGGGGTTATCGCGGATTATGAAACAACCGCTACGATGATCAAATACTTCATGGATCAAGCTTCGAAGAAAAAAGGTTTGTTCTCTTCAAAAACAAACGTCATGATCTGTGTACCAAGTGGGATCACATCGGTCGAAAAACGTGCGGTTGAAGATGCAGCGAAACTTGCCGGAGCGCGTGAAGCGTACACGATTGAAGAACCATTTGCAGCAGCAATCGGTGCAGGTCTTCCGGTTTCAGAACCAACAGGCTCGATGGTTGTTGATATCGGCGGTGGTACGACGGAAGTTGCTGTTATCTCACTCGGTGGTATCGTCACGAGTCAATCGATTCGTGTCGGTGGAGACGAGATGGATGAATCCATCATTCGTTACATCAAGTCGAAATACAACCTGATGATCGGGGAGCGGACAGCTGAGACGTTGAAAATGACAATCGGTTACGCACGCATCGATGAAGAATCAGAAAATGAAACGATGGAGATCCGTGGACGCGATCTCGTGACAGGTCTTCCAAAACAGATTGAAGTCACAAGTGCCGAAATTTGTGATGCACTTTCAGATACGGTCGATGCGATTCTTGCGGGTGTCAAGCACACGCTTGAGCAGACACCTCCTGAATTATCAGCAGACGTCATGGACCGCGGTATCGTTCTGACTGGCGGTGGGGCTCTCTTAAAGAACCTCGATGCTGTCATCGAAGACGAAACACGTATTTTGACACTCGTTGCAGAAAATGCACTCGATTGTGTCGCAATCGGTACAGGAAAATCACTCGAGATGATGAATGTTCTTCGTTCGAAATCAGGCATCTCGCAAAAAAGATAAGGACGGGATGAGCGATGAAGCGATTTTTAAACAATCGAAAACTGCTCATCACACTCCTTAGTTTTCTCCTTTTGGTGATTTTGATCGGCATTTCGCTGCAAGGGCGTAACCAATCCCACTGGTATCAAAGCTTCGTGCGTGATACCGCGGGCGTCGGTCAACGCCTTTTCGCGACACCGATTGGCTGGATTGATGATACGGTCACTTCGATTAGAGAAGTGCGTGACGTGTACAAAGAGAACGAACACTTGAAATCACGATTGAATGACTATGCTGGTAATGCGGTCAAAGTCCGTGATCTTGAGCGTGAGAATAAAGAATTGAAGGATATGCTCGACCTGAACGGATCGATCCGTGACTACAAGTTGTTACCGGCAGAGATGATTGGTCGGACGGCATCTGAATGGCAACGGTTCGTGACGATCAACATCGGTGAACAAAAGGGTGTTAAGGCGAATATGGCCGTTGTAACAGCAGACGGACTAATTGGTCGCGTCATCCAAGCGAGCGCCTATACGTCTCTCGTACAGTTGATGTCGGATACGAGTCGCACGAATAACGTCTCGGCAACGGCTGATGATACGAAGGGAAAAGGTGTTTTCGGTACGATCGAGGGGTTTGATGAAGAAACGAAATTACTCAAGTTCACGAAAATTCCGAACGACGCGAAACTGAAAAAAGGGCAGACCGTCACGACGTCAGGTCTTGGTGGAAAGTATCCGAGTGGAATCGTCATCGGAAAAATCACGGAAGTGAAATCCGATCAGTATGGGGCTTCAAAAATCGTATACGTCAAACCGGCAGCAGACTTCGAACAGTTCGGTCATGTCTTCGTGATTGAACGCGAAGCGAAGGAACCTTTCGCTGAGACCGATAAGGGAGGGGACACTCGTGAATAACGTTAAGTTGTTTTTCGCCGTGTTCCTTCTTTTCATCTTGGAAGGAACGCTGTTCGCAGGACCTCTTGGAGATGGATCGCCATATGTCATTCATGCGACATTGATCGGATTGATGTTCCTTGGTCGATATGGAAAACTCGAACAGGCACTCGGATTCGGACTCGTCTTCGGATTGTTGTATGATTTCGTCTATTCGGATATCATCGGCATTTACTTATTTGCGTTATCCGCCATTCCGCTTTTTAGTAGCTTCGTGCTAAAATATGTAAAGGAGAACGTATTGACGATTCTTGTCACGTTCACGTTCAGTGCCATTTTGTATGAACTCGATATATATTTCTTCACGGCTTCGGTCGTGGGTGTCGGAGTCTCCTTCCAGGAACTCGCGACACAGATCATTCCAAGGAGTCTGGTTGCGCAGTTGATCGGGATCATCATCCTGTATTATCCGATGACCCGACTCGTGCAGTCGACCCTTGACGAGAAAAGAGGATGAGTCATGATTGAGCGTAAACGTTATGTAACGATGAAAGGTCATCGTGGTGGCCTCGCCGTCTATGTGAATGAAAGGTGCAGTGTGGATGAATTTCTTGACGATTTAGAGTTGACGCTTGCGGACAAATCCGTCGAGAACGGACGCGCCGTACCGATCACCTTCTTCTTCGGTCGACGTTATGTCGATGAAGGGGTGTTGACGGCCGTCGAATCTATCGTCGCGCGACATGATTCCTTCTCTTTCAAAGGTTATGACAGTGAGTGCATCACGAAGGACGAGGCAAAAGCCTTGTACGGAGAGCGAACGTTCCACTATTTCGGTGGCACGGCACGCAGTGGGCACGTATTAGACGTCGAAGGCTCGATCGTCATCATCGGAGATATCAATCCGGGAGCGGTCGTCCATGCGACAGGAAGTATCTATTGTCTCGGTGCGTTACGGGGGACCGTTCATGCCGGGAAAGGTGGCAATACGGAAGCCGTCATCGCGGCGAGCGTGTTGCAACCGAAGTGGATTGCGGTCGCTGGCACCGTCCATGAGGAACCGGAGGACGCACCGATTCCTGCTCTCGATATGGGTTGTGCATTTTTAGGTGAAGACGGGGTCGAATTCTCCCGCCTTCAAACCGTTCCGCTCGCGCGGATGGATCAGTTTGCGATTGATAGTGAAAGAGGGTGACGGATATGGAACAAGTGAAAGAACAGGTACATATGGAGGCGAAGACGAACATGGGACGCGCCATCGTCGTCACATCCGGTAAAGGTGGTGTCGGTAAGACAACGACGACTGCGAACATCGGAACAGCACTTGCATTGATGGGACATTCCGTTTGTCTCGTCGATACGGATATCGGGTTACGCAATCTGGATATCGTGCTTGGTCTCGATAACCGGAGTATCTATAACATCGTTGACGTCGTGACGGGGCAATGTAAGTTGCACCAAGCGCTCGTCCGCGATAAACGTTTTGAAGAGATGTATCTGTTGCCTGCTGCTCAATCAAAGGATAAGTCCTCCGTCACACCCGAACAGGTGAAGGCAATCATCGATACACTGAAACTTGAATACGACTTCGTTTTGATCGACTGCCCTGCCGGAATCGAACAAGGCTTCATGAATGCAATCGCAGGAGCCGATGAAGCCGTCGTCGTGACGACACCGGAAAAAGCAGCCGTTCAGGATGCGGACCGGATCATCGGGATGCTCGAGCGCTCAGAACGTAACATCGTTCCGAAACTCGTCATTAATCGGGTGCGGTCACACATGATGGCATCAGGTGATATGCTCGACATCGATGAGATCATGCGTATTCTTTCGATTGATCTACTTGGTCTGATCATCGATGATGAAGAAGTCATCGCCGCTTCCCACCGTGGTGTGCCTGTGACGATGAATCCAGATAACCGGGCTGGACTCGGATACCGAAACATCGCCCGCCGGATTCTTGGAGAATCCGTGCCACTGCTTGATTTAAACGAACAACCGCAAAAAGGCTTCTTCGTCAAATTGAAGAAGATGCTTGGGATGAAATAAGAATGGGAAATTAGACTAGGACGACAGCGTCGTGCCTAGTCTAATTTTTTTGGAGGGATCAGTATGCGATGGATTAGTGAACAGACCGCTTCGCTTGAACGATTAGCATTGGTCGAAGGCGGTCGATTGATTGAATATCATGAACGGATGCGTGACGAGATCCGGGTCGGCACATTCGTCTATGCAAAGGTCGATCGGTTGCATCCGACGCTCGGGGCAGCCTTTTTGATCGCGACTGACGGTACACCGCTTTATTTACCGCTAAATGAGACGGTGGAAGCACTTCGCCGCTATCCGGACGTACCAACGATTGGACAAGCCGTCCAGGTCGGACAGACGTTACTTGTCCAGGTCGTCAAGGAAGGGGTCGCACCAAAACAACACAAAGTGACGCAGAACATCACCTATGGTGGACGTTATCTCGTTTATTTCCCGTATGGTCGTCGCGTCCGTTTCAGTCGAAAGCTGGATCTCGTCGTTCAGCGTCAACTGGCGGAGCAATTGACGACGACGGACGAAGAGGGGATTCTCTACCGGACGGAGGCAGCAAAAGCATCAATTGACGAATTGAAGCAAGAGCTTCAGTCATTACGGACACGACATCAAGAACTCATGCAGGCACCGCGTCTTGAACAAGACGAGGCACTGATCGTTCAGGAAGCAAAACGACTTCCACATGTCACCGATGCGCTCGTCATGACGCGTCAGGAAAAGGAACGCCTGGAATTGCTTGGTCTGTCCGTCGAACGGTCGCTACGAAAAGGACGCTTACCCGAGATGGAAGCGATCGATGGCGCAATCGAGAAGGCGATGCAACGGGTCGTCTGGCTTGACGGGGGAGCGTATCTCTTGATTGAAGAGGTCGAGACGATGACTGTCATCGACGTCAACAGTGGGAAGACGATCTCCGTCAAGGAACAAAAGCGGACGTTTGATCAAATCAATGAAGCGGCTGCCGTCGAAGTCATGCGCCAACTACGGTTGCGCAACATCAGTGGTATGATTGCGATCGATTTCCTCCGTGGCTCTAGTAAAGGTCAGACACGGGTGACGCAACTTCTCAAAGAACGAGCCGCACTCGAGACGAAACAAATCGAAGTTTATGGCTTTACGAAGATGGGCTTATGTGAACTGACACGACAACGTCACGGAAAATCGCTACAGGAACGCTCACAGGAATCCGGGCAGTGGACGCGATTGAGTGTCTATCGCTTGATTGAACCGAAGTTACTTGAGATTGCGACCTATGCGGAAGCGGTCGTGATTCGCGCACCACGGCATCTGTTGCAAGACGAATTCATCTCTCGTCAACCGCTCGAAGTCCATGTGCTCGAAGGCGATCCAGCGGTCCTGTTCACGGGGTCGTCACAGGACTGTCTCGATTTCATCAAGCGATCGGAATAATCCTTCAGAACAGCATTGACAAGGTAGAAGAACGTTTGGTATTCTGAATAACGTTAGTTCGTTTGGAAGCACCCAAATGACTACAACCGCACAGACCGGGTTTTAAAGCATCCGCTGCCCGTGATGGCGAGTCTGAGTTCCTAAGAGGAGGTGCACGTAATGTACGCAATTATCAAAACTGGTGGTAAACAAGTCAAAGTTGAAGCTGGCCAAGAAATCTACGTTGAGAAATTAAACGCAGACGTCGACAGCACAGTTGAATTTGGTGAAGTATTGATCCTTGGTGGTGACGATGTTAAAGTCGGCGCTCCACTCGTAGAAGGTGCGAAGGTCGTAGCAACGGTCATCAAACACGCTCGCGCGAAAAAGATCACTGTCTTCAAAATGAAAGCGAAAAAGAACTACCGTCGTAAGCAAGGTCACCGTCAACCTTACACGAAGGTCCGCATCGAGAAAATCGAAGCGTAAGCCATGATACGTGTCAAGATTCGACGAGATGAAGCGGAACTCGTCCGCTCCATCGAAGTGACAGGACATGCCGAGTTCGCAGAACCAGGTCTCGACCTTGTCTGTGCCGGCGTCTCGTCGGTGATTTTCGGGGCATACAATGCCATAGAAGCATTACTCGGGCAGGTCCTGCTCCTTGAAATGGCAGAACAACAAGAGGGTGGCTACTTTTATGTAGAACCGTATGCTGACTTAGCACCGGATGTCAGTGAACGCACCCAATTGTTACTGGAGGCGACTTTGGTCCAGCTTGGTACCATCGCTGAAAGTTACGGTGAGTTTATCCAACTTGAACAAGTATAGGAGGTGGATTCCACATGTTGAAACTTAATCTTCAGTTCTTCGCATCGAAAAAAGGGGTAGGTTCGACAAAGAACGGTCGTGACTCGCAATCGAAACGCCTTGGGGCGAAACGTGCAGACGGTCAAACTGTTTCTGCTGGTTCAATCCTCTACCGTCAACGCGGTACGAAGATTCACCCAGGTATGAACGTCGGACGTGGTGGCGATGATACACTTTTCGCAACTGCAACTGGTGTCGTTCGTTTCGAACGTCTCGGACGCGACAAGAAACAAGTCAGCGTTTACCCAGCATAAGGATCGACGAAGCAGACTCTAGCCACTTTCGAGGGTTAGGGTCTGTTTTTTTTAGGAGGGAACGACCGATGGAGGAACAACAGGTACTTGATCTTTTAAAGACTCTTCGTCACGAGTGGTTGAACCGGATACAACTCGTCCGTTCGTATGGCGCGATCGGAGACGAACAAGCAGTCGAGTCGATCTGTTCGGCGTACCGGGAGCAAGCATCTCGGGAAGGACGTCTAGCGCGAATCGGATTGCCGAAAACCGCACTGGCGTTGCTGCAAGCTGAATGGTCAGGCAAAACTGTGACGTATGATGTCATCGGAGCACCCCACATGGAAGATGAGCGGCTGAAGCAACTCGTCGAAGCAGCCATCACCATGATTGATGTAGGAGTAGGAGAAGTATCCGTGACCTTCCACGAGGGCGTGACCATCGAGATCTATCGGGATCTACTAGATATGTCGCGCCTTAAGGATCTAGTGACGCCGATGGAAATCGAGTCGCAGACGGAAAATGAGTGTGTGATTGAGATTGAAAGTCTTCCGTTTGAGGAAGAGAAGTAAGAGGAGGGATCCGACATGTTTGTCGATCAGGTAAATATTTATGTAAAAGCAGGTGACGGAGGACGTGGGCAAGTAGCGTTCCGTCGCGAGAAATACGTTCCGGACGGCGGTCCTGCCGGCGGTGACGGTGGTCACGGGGCTCACGTCGTCCTCGAAGTCGACGAAGGACTTCGGACATTGATGGACTTCCGTTACAAACGTCACTTTAAAGCGGTTCAAGGTGAAAACGGTATGTCAAAAGGCATGCACGGTCGTAAAGCCGAGCATTTAATCGTCAAGGTCCCACCCGGTACAGTCGTCTACGATGATGATACGAATGCGGTCATCGCTGACCTCGTCCATCACGGACAACAAGCGATCGTCGCAAAAGGTGGACGTGGCGGACGTGGAAATACACGTTTTGCGACACCAGCCAACCCAGCACCTGAGCACGCTGAAAACGGTGAGCCAGGAGAAGAGAAGTACTTGAAACTTGAGCTGAAGATGCTAGCAGACGTCGGTCTCGTCGGTTTCCCAAGCGTCGGAAAATCAACGATGTTATCCGTCGTTTCAGCCGCACGCCCGAAAATCGGCGCATATCACTTCACGACGATCACACCGAACATCGGTGTCGTCGAAACGGAAGATAGCCGTAGTTTCGTCATGGCTGACTTGCCAGGATTGATCGAAGGTGCAAGTGAAGGTGTCGGACTCGGTCACCAGTTCCTCCGTCACGTCGAACGGACGAAAGTCATCGTACACGTCATCGACATGAGCGGGATGGAAGGTCGCGATCCAATCGAAGACTACAACATCATCAATAAAGAACTCGCGGACTATAATCTCCGCTTAACAGAACGTCCGCAAGTCGTCGTCGCGAACAAGATGGACATGCCAGATGCGGCAGAACACCTTAAAGCCTTCAAGGAAGCTTTCCCAGAGCTTGAAGTATTCGAGATTTCAGCAGCAACACGTCAAGGTTTACGCGATCTGTTATTCCGAATCGCTGACCTCGTCGATGCAACACCAGAATTCGGTCTTGAGGAACTCGAAGAGAAAACAGCGACACCACGTGTCGTCTACGGTTACGAAGCACCAGAAGCTGGCTTTACGATCACGAAAGATGAAGACGATTGCTTCGTCATCAAAGGACCACGCATCGAAAAACTCTTCACGATGACGAACTTCATGCGTGAAGAATCGATTAAACGTTTCGCTCGGACACTGCGTCAAATGGGTGTCGACGAAGAGTTACGTCGTCTTGGTGCGATCGACGGCGATGTCGTTCGAATCCGTGATTTCGAGTTCGAATTCGTCGAGTCATCATTCTAAGCGATTCATTCCATTAGGAAACGGAGTGTGAAAGCATCGTGGACCCATTGCCCATGATTTCATTCGTTTGGTTAATTCCGATTCTCATGTTATCCGCGTTCTTTTCCTCAGCCGAGACAGCACTCGCGAGTGTCAATCGGTTGCGGTTGTTGCACCAATCGGAAGCAGGGGACGCGCGTGCGTCCCGTGTATTTCGTTTACTTCAACGCTACGAAGAGACACTGACGTCGATTTTGATTGGGAATACGATCGTCAACGTCGCCTTTATCTTATTTGGTGGCTGGTGGATCATCCAGTTCGTCGAGACGATCGCAACACAAACCGTTGCCTTTCTTGCGCTGTTTTTCCTGTTGCTGTTGTTCGGAGAATTGATACCGAAGTCGTATGCTCGTGAACATACGGAACGTTACGTGTTATTGATCGGACGTCCACTGCGTTTCTTCTTACTGTGCTTTCGACCGCTCGTTTTTCTGTTACTTCGCTTACGTCAGTTTGCGCTTCGGTTGATTGGAGCAGATCCGAAAGGACCGCTCGTGACCGAACAGGAACTCAAGGCACTTGTTGATATCAGTCAGGAAGAGGGCATCATGGGGCTTGCAGAGGCTGAACTCGTTCATCAAGCAGTTGATTTTCAACATGCGACGGTCGAGGATGCGTTGACGCCACGGATGGACATTCAAGCGATTGATATCGATGCGCGGCTCGAAGACATCCTTGCAGAAGTCCAGAAGGGCGGCTATTCTCGTCTACCGGTCTATAAGGATTCGATTGATCACGTCATCGGTGTATTATCGGAGCGGGACTTTCTGCGTGCATACGTGAAGAACGGCTCCGTTGATATCCGAGAATGGATTCGACCGGTATCGTTCGTCGTCCTACAGACACGATTGATGGATTTATTACCGGAACTCAAAGTCAAGCAGTCCCATATGGCAGTCGTCCTTGATGAGTTCGGAGGGACGGCAGGTTTGATCACCCTTGAGGATATTTTAGAAGAAATCGTCGGGGAGATTTGGGATGAACACGATGAATCGTTGGAATATACGAAACGGATTGGTCCAGAGCAATACGAATGTCTAGCGGAGTATGACATTGAAGACTTCTGTCAGCAATTTCAATTGACGATGCCGGACACCGATGCCCAGTCACTTGGGGGATGGATCATGGAGGGGAGCGGACAATTACCGGACGTCGGAACGGCGATGCGTTATGAACGTGTCACGTTGACCGTCTTGCATATCGAAAACCGACGCGTCCGCAAAGTCTTAGCAACGTTCGATCCGCCATCTACGATGCCGGAGACACGACTTGAACCGATTGAACGATAAAAAAAACCGCTTATTCCTTTGGAATAGGCGGTTTTTTTATGTTCAGACATCGAGCTCTGAAACGAGAATTCCGAGACGATCGAGTTTCGCAATGGCTGCTTCCAGTGCGTCTTCATGATCCGCCTCCAGCGTGTGGATATGGACTCCGTCCGTCAGGCTCGAGAGCGGAGTGGCTTGCGTCTCTTTTAGCTGCTCTAGCAATACACGGACGTCTCGGCGGCTCTTTAGCATCAATTCTCCAGTGATGAAGCCGTAGACGGGATGTTCGATGATGACATCGCGGACGACGACCCCTTCGTCAACGATGGCGTCACACTCATCCTTTAACTGATCGATGCCGTGACGGCAAACGATCTTGCGACGTAATTTTGAACCGTCGACTTCCGGATCATTGATGAAATAACCACGAGCTGTCGCGATGACAGGATATCCTTTTGCCTTTAACAATGATAAATCCTGCACGATCACTTGGCGACTGACACCTGCTTGTTTCGCCAGTGCCGTTCCCGTGACAGGTTGCTCACTTTCCTCAATCATACGAAGTAATGATTTCCGGCGTTCTTCTCCGGAGATGCGTTTCCCCATCATGTCTCCTACCTTTCTTCAGTGTCATGAGATCGTGTTCAACACATCAATGCACTGTTCGATTTCTTCGTTCGTCGTCTGTCTTCCAAAACTGAGTCGTATCAACCCGTGAGCCGCTGATTCGTCAAAGCCGATGGCACGTAATGTCGCATTCGGACCGTTTTCTCCAGCCCGGCAGGCACTACCAGCGGAAACCGCGATTCCAGCACGATTCAAGGCGAGCAATGCGTATTGACCATCCCGTTGCTTCGTATGGATGGCGCAGATGGAAGCGAGTTGAGTCGGCGACTCGATGATCGTGTAACGAGACGAAGACAATGTTTTTTTTAGCATACCACGAAATCGACGGCTTGAATCTTGGATTCCTGGATTTTCGAAGCGAGACGCTTCACAGGCAGCGATGAAGGCGGCAATTCCTGGAACGTCCACTGTGCCTGGGCGGATTCCGAATTCGTGATGTCCCTCGTAATAAGGGCTGAAGAGCGGACGCCGTAAATACAAAGCGCCCAATCCTTTTGGTCCATACACTTTATGACTACTCATTGTGTAGGCATCAAAAGCGTCGATGTTGATTGCATCTTTTAAAAATCCTTGGACACCATCGCAATGAAACAGAATCCCGCGCGATTGACAATATGCTGCAATCCGTTCGACCGGAAAACGAAACCCCGTATCCGAATTGACATGTTGAATCGAGACAACGCCGATTTCATCCGTACAAGCTGTGACGAATTGTTCCCAATCGAACGTTCCGTCCGGTAATAAAGAAAGGTGCCGTGTTTCTTGTGCCCAGCGCGCTAGCGGAAGCAAGACCGAGTCGTGTTCACATCGAAGTGTCAAGACAACTGATTTGTTACTCTGTCGCATCAGATGGGTCAACGCGATGTAGTTTGCTTCAGATCCACTCCCTGTAAAGATGACGGTTCCTTCTTGTTGAGCCAATTGTTGCATCAGATACTGACGGGCTCGTTCGAGTAAACGTTCAGCGTTCCCACCGATGTCATGAAGAGAAGAACTGTTGCCGTAGAACGACTGAGCGGCTTGTTGATAATGATCGAGTGCTTGTGGATGCAGCGGAGTCGTCGCTGCGTAATCGAGATAGATCATGAAAAAATCCTGTCCTTTCGTCTTGTCACTCAGCTAAAAGTATGCCAAACTTATTGTCAAGTCAATAGTAAACATTTAGATATAGAGGTGTAAAACATATGTCTTTACATAAACGGCTTGAGACGGATGTGTTGATCATTGGAACAGGACTTGCCGCAATTTCAGTCGCCCTGCATCTTCCATCAGGGATGGACGCATTACTCGTCTCGAAAGGTTCGCGGTTTGAGACGAATTCCGTCCGAGCACAAGGTGGGATTGCTTCCGCTTATGCAGAAGTCAATCATCGTGGTCACTTTGAAGATACGTGCCAAGCAGCAAAAGGGCATATCAATCCGTCCGTCGTCGATTACGTCACCCGATCGGGAACCGAGGCGATGGAATTTTTGTTACGACAAGGCGTTCCATTCGATCAGTCCGAAGGAGAGTTTTTGCTCGGTCGTGAAGGAGCACATCGTTTGCCTCGGATTTATCACTGTGGCGGCGACGAGACTGGTAAACGGATCATGGAGACGTTGATGCCGCGGGTACCATTTCCGATTCTCGAGCAGACGCGTATCACAGAGTTGATTCAAGTAAATGGGCAGGTAGTAGGTGCAGTCGGATATAGCCATGGAGAGCCGATCGAGATTGTGGCGCGCGCAACGATTCTCGCGACCGGTGGAGTGGGTGGATTATTCGCGGCGTCGACGAATGATCCATCGATTCAAGGAGACGGGATTGCGCTCGCCTTTGAAGCGGGGGCGACGATTCGTGATCTCGGTTATATTCAGCACCATCCGACGGTACTCGTTCATGCAGGTCGTTCGGAAGGTTTGATCACGGAAGCATTGCGAGGTGCAGGAGCGACGCTTGTAACGAAAAATGGCGACCGGATTATGGCGGATCATCCGATGCAAGATTTAGCGGCGCGAGATGAAGTCGCAAAACGAATCCATGAGGTGCGAAAACGTGAACCAGTCTATCTCGATACGTCAAACGTCATCGATCGGACAAAACGGTTTCCAACGTTTGTCGAAAAATGTGAAAAACTGAACATAAATCCGGATCTCGTTGAAATCGCACCAGGCATCCATTTCTTAATGGGCGGGATCGAAACGGATCTGACGGGGCAGACGCATGTCGAAGGACTTTACGCGGTCGGCGAGACAGCATCGATTGGACTACACGGTCGAAATCGTCTGGCGTCGAACTCGCTCCTTGAATGTGTCGTCATGGGGAAAGCAGTAGCAGAACAGCTTAAGTTGTTACCGAAACTTGCAGTAAAACAAGTGAAACGACGTCCAGGAACACTTCGTTCCGTAACAGACCGTCTATCGCAGGTCATTGGTGTCGAAATGGATGTTAAGCAAATAGAAGATAGTTTAGAAGAGTTAAAACGCTGGACGTTAGACGAATCCGGACAGGAAGCGGAAGAAAATCGATTACGTCACGTAGCGGCATGTCTGTTGCTTGAAGGAGCAAGGAGTCGATTGACAGGAGAGGATGAGAACGTTGAACAAATGGCAGTTACGGCAACAACTGGAGGCATTTTTAATCGAGGATATCGGACAGTGGGATATCACGAGTGAAGGATGTCTGACGGGACAAGAACGCGGGACCGGTCGTTTTTTAGCAAAGGAAGACGGTGTCTTTTGCGGAGTAGACATCATTCAGGAGATGGCGCATCTCTTACAAGTCGACGTGACGATTCATGTAGCGGAAGGGACGATCGTCACGCGAGGAACACTCCTTGCCGAGTGGTCTGGTTCGTTACAGGACATTTTAAGCGGAGAACGGGTCGCCTTGAACCTAGTGCAACGCTTATCCGGGATTGCGACGAAGACACGTCAAGCGGTCGAGGTAGCAGCAGGACGAATCCGAATCACGGATACACGCAAGACGACCCCTGGATTACGAATGCTCGAAAAACATGCCGTTCGCGTCGGGGGTGGATATAGTCATCGCGGACGTCTCGATGACGCCGTCATGATCAAGGATAACCACATCACAGTCGCGGGATCGATCACAGAGGCGGTGGCGCGAGCAAAACGTGTCGCGGGTCATACGACACCAATCGAAGTCGAAGTCGAGACGGAAGCGGAAGTACTGGAGGCAGTGGCTGCAAAAGTCGATATCATCATGCTCGATAATCGGACGCCAGCAGAAATTAAACAGCTCCGGCAATTGATTCCACCGCATATCACAATCGAACTATCCGGTGGGATCACGGTAGACACATTATCGGACTTCGCGGATAGCGGAGCAGACGTCATCTCACTTGGAGCACTTACTCATTCAGCAACAGCACTCGATATCAGCATGAAAATCGAAGGAGGAAAAAAAGATGTCATTTGATCTATTACGTCACGAGGGAATTCCGGCGTCATACTTACAGCAATCAGAAGCAGACTTGATCGCGATCATCGAAGGGGTCAAAGAACGGATGGGCAGTCGCTTATTCTTACCTGCCCACCACTACCAAAAGGATGAAGTCGTCCAGTTCGCGGATGCGATGGGAGATTCGCTCCAGCTCGCGCAAGTCGCGAAGCAGATGACAGAAGCGGAATATACAGTCTTTTGTGGTGTCCACTTCATGGCAGAGACGGCAGATATGCTAACCGATGCGTCGCATACGGTCGTTTTGCCTGACATGCGTGCTGGCTGTTCGATGGCGGATATGGCAAATGATACGCAAACGGAGCGTGCTTTTACGATCTTGACGGAACGATTCGGGGAGTCGATTTTACCGTTGACGTATGTCAATTCGACGGCAGCGATCAAAGCATTCGTCGGTCGTCACGGTGGGGCGACGGTGACGTCATCGAACGCTGTCCAGATGGTCGAGTGGGCGCTTGCTGAACGAGACATCTTATTCTTCCTGCCGGATCAACATCTCGGTCGCAATACGGCACATGCGCTCGGAATTCCGTTAGAGCAGATGGCGATTTGGGATCCGATTCGCGACGAACTCGTTTTTGACGGGGAGGACCAAGACGTCCGCGTCATCTTATGGAAAGGGCACTGCTCGGTGCATGAGAAATTCACAGTCGGTCAAATTGAACAGTTCCGTAAGACGGATCCGGAGCGAAAGATTCTCGTTCACCCGGAATGTTCGCATGAAGTCGTAGCAGCGTCAGATCTCAACGGATCAACGGCGTACATCATTCAACAAATCGAACAGGCTGCTCCTGGAACGAAGTGGGCGATCGGAACAGAGATGAACCTTGTCAATCGACTCGCGACGACTTATCCGGATCTCGACATCGTGTCGCTCAATCCGTTCATGTGCCCGTGTCTGACGATGAACCGGATTGACTTGCCGCATTTAGCGTGGGCGCTCGAACAAGTCGAAGCAGGTGAGCCGGTCAACGTCATTAAAGTCGACGCAGAGACGACGCGGCATGCCGTGTTGGCGCTCGAACGGATGCTTGAGCGTTCGTAAAATAGAGAGTGAGAGCGTGGTCGTGCAAACGATCACGCTTTTTGTCTTCTGATTGAGAGAGCGAACGTATGTATTGATTTTTGCTGAAGAACGCTTTGAAGCCAAACGAAGATGTATGCTACAATAACACGAGAGTTTGTTTAAGGATGGGAGCGTTCCACATTGATAGAATTCGTACGCGGCGAAGTCGCTTATGTCTGTGCGGAATTCGTGACGGTAGAAGTTGGCGGGATTGGCTACAAGATCGTAGCACCGAACCCGTTTTTTTATCGGACCGGAGACGAACAGATCATCGTATATACGTATCACTATGTCCGTGAGGACCAAGAAGTCTTATTCGGATTCCGTTCCCGGCGTGAGCGTGCCTTGTTCACGAAGTTGCTCGGTGTGACAGGGATCGGACCAAAAGGAGCGCTTGCAATCGTCGCATCAGGGAATGTCGATGCGCTTGTTGAAGCAATCGAACAAGAAAAGGAAAGTTATCTCGTCAAGTTCCCAGGTGTCGGCAAAAAGACAGCAAAACAAATGACACTCGATCTAAAAGGAAAGTTAGCAGAGCTCGCGCCAGACTATGTACCGAGCGAAGGCTTGTTCGCACAAGGTAACGCTGAGTTGAACGAAGCCTGTGAAGCTCTGACGGCGCTCGGTTACAGTGATCGAGAAGTCGAAAAAGTCAAAAAAGCGTTGCAGGCAGAAGTCCTGTCAACGGATCAATATGTTAAACGGGCACTCCAGTTGTTATTGAATGTGAGGTGAGGACATGGAAGAGCGCATTTTGTCAGAATCCGCCCATGCGGAAGATCAAGAAGAGTGGAGTCTGCGTCCTCAGACGCTCGAACAATATATCGGGCAGGAGAAAGCAAAAGGAAACTTAAGTGTCTTCATCGAGGCGGCAAAAATTCGTCAGGAAACACTCGATCACGTGCTTCTCTACGGTCCTCCGGGTCTTGGGAAGACGACGCTTGCGACGATCATCGCAAACGAGATGGGGGTCGGCATCAAGACGACAGCCGGTCCTGCGATCGAACGACCAGGTGATCTAGCGGCAATTCTCTCATCACTTGAGCCGGGAGACGTCCTGTTCATCGATGAGATTCATCGGTTGAGTCGATCAATCGAAGAGATTCTATATCCGGCAATGGAAGACTATTGTCTCGATATCGTCATCGGTCAAGGGGAACTCGCCCGCAGCGTCCGAATTGATTTACCACCGTTTACGCTCGTTGGTGCGACGACGCGTGCCGGGATGCTGTCGGCACCGCTACGTGATCGTTTTGGAGTGACGCTGAAGCTTGAATATTATACGATGTCAGAGTTGTCTGCCATCGTGACCCGGACGTCACGATTGTTCGGATTCGAAGCGGATCGTCTCGCAGCAGAAGCGATCGCCCTTCGTTCACGCGGAACACCACGTGTCGCGAACCGGTTATTACGGCGTGTCCGCGACTTCGCTCAAGTTGCCCATCAAACCGAAATCGATGCCTCGCTTGCGACAAGTGCACTTGATCGCTTGCATGTCGATGCGCTCGGACTCGACGATGTCGACCATCGTTTATTACGATCGCTTGCAGAACGGTTTGCCGGTGGTCCGGTCGGTCTTGAGACGATTGCAGCGACAATCGGAGAAGATGCGCAGACGATCGAGGATGTATATGAACCATATCTACTGCAACAAGGATTTTTACAACGTACTCCGCGCGGACGCGTCTTAACACCGTTCGCCCGCCAACATTTAGGACTGAAAGAAGGAAATTGAACCAATGGATGTAAACTTATTTGATTTTCATTTACCAGAAGAACAAATTGCTCAAGTGCCATTGCTCGACCGGACGAGTTCGAAACTGATGGTTCTCGATCGGGAGACGGGTGCGATTCAGCATCAGCACTTCCATGATATCGTCGACCACTTTCGCGAAGGTGATACACTCGTCATCAACGATACGAAAGTCTTACCAGCACGTCTCTTTGGTGTAAAGGAAGAGACGGGTGGGAAAATCGAATTGTTGCTTTTGAAGCAGACGAGTGACGATGTGTGGGAAACGCTAGCAAAACCAGCAAAACGCGTCAAACCAGGAACGATTTTGTCGTTTGGTGACGGGTTACTCCGTGCTGAGTGCGTCGAAGCACTTGAAGACGGGGGACGGATTCTGAAGTTTTTCTATGACGGCATTTTCTATGAAGTGCTCGACCAACTCGGAACGATGCCACTGCCACCGTACATTCATGAACAACTAGAAGATCAAGATCGTTACCAGACGGTCTACGCTCGCGAACGTGGGAGCGCTGCGGCACCAACAGCGGGTCTTCATTTCACGCCGGAATTGCTCGAAGCGCTTCAAGCGAAAGGTGTCCGGATCGCACCGTTGACGTTACATGTCGGACTTGGCACATTCCGTCCTGTTTCGGTCGACGACGTCGATAGTCACAAGATGCACAGTGAGTACTACGAACTGCCGGAAAGTTCAGCTGCTCTACTACGCGAAACACGGAAACAAGGCGGACGGATCATCGCGGTCGGTACGACGTCGACGCGAACGCTTGAAACGGTCATCCGTGATCACGGTGACTTCGTCGAAGCAACAGGTTGGACGGACATCTTCATTTTCCCAGGTCAGGAAGTCAAAGGGATCGATGGATTGATCACGAACTTCCACTTACCGAAATCAACATTGATTATGCTCGTGTCCGCGTTATCGACACGGGAACACATTCTGCATGCCTACGAAGAAGCTGTCGCGAATGGCTATCGTTTCTTTAGCTTCGGTGATGCGATGTTCTTAACGAGAGAGGAACGAAACTAATGACAAAACACGCGGTAACATACGAACATATCAAGACATGTAAACAATCCGGAGCGCGGTTAGGAATCGTCCACACGCCGCACGGTAGTTTTGAGACACCGGTCTTCATGCCGGTCGGAACACAAGCGACGGTCAAGACGATGGCACCGGAACAAATCAAGGACATGAACGCGAACATCATCCTCGCGAACACGTACCATTTATGGGTGCGTCCTGGACACGATGTCATCAAGGAAGCAGGCGGTCTGCATAAATTCATGAACTGGGATGGCGCGATTCTCACGGACTCAGGTGGTTTCCAAGTCTTCTCACTCGCTGATCTCCGGAATATTTCGGAAGAAGGCGTTCATTTTCGTAACCATTTAAACGGTGACAAACTGTTCTTATCACCAGAAAAAGCAATGGAAATCCAGAATGCACTCGGTTCAGACATCATGATGGCGTTTGATGAGTGCCCACCGTATCCAGCTTCTCACGAGTACATGAAAGCATCTGTTGAACGGACAAGCCGCTGGGCAGAACGTTGTCTTGCAGCGCATGAACGTCCACATGATCAAGCGCTGTTCGGTATCATCCAAGGCGGAGAATACGAAGACTTACGTCGTCAAAGTGCAAAAGACCTCGTTGCGCTTGATTTCCCGGGTTATGCGGTCGGTGGTCTATCGGTCGGAGAACCGAAAGACGTCATGTACCGTGCGCTCGAATTCACGACACCACTCATGCCGGAAGACAAACCGCGTTATTTGATGGGCGTTGGTTCACCGGACGCGTTGATTGAAGGCGCGATTCGCGGAATCGATATGTTCGATTGTGTCTTACCAACACGAATTGCACGAAACGGAACGTTAATGACCTCAAAAGGTCGTCTTGTCGTTCGGAACGCGAAATATGCACGTGATTTCCGTCCGCTCGATGAGAACTGTGATTGCTACGCGTGTAAGAATTACTCACGTTCGTACATCCATCACTTGATTCGTGCGCAAGAAACGTTCGGTCTTCATCTGTGTTCGACACACAATCTTCACTTCCTCGTCAAGTTGATGGAAGGCGTTCGTCAAGCGATTCGTGAGGATCGTCTGCTCGATTTCAAGGAAGAATTCTTCGAAGAATACGGTTACAATTTACCGAACGCAAAGAATTTCTAACAAATCGTCTGACAAATCAATCCTTTCACGGTATAATGAACGTGATTTGAATGATAAAAGGAGCTGAATATGATGCAACAATTATTGACATTCCTCCCGATGATCTTGATCTTCGTGGTGTTCTATTTCTTGTTGATCCGTCCACAGAACAAACGCCAGAAGCAAGTGCGTCAGATGCAAAATGAACTCTCACGCGGCGATTCGATCGTAACGATCGGCGGTCTTCACGGGGTTGTCCAAAAAGTGGACGACACGACGGTGACATTGAAGTCAGGAAACGCACAATTGACATTCAACCGAAGTGCTGTGGCAGAAGTGACGAAAAAATCAACGACTGTCATGGGCGACGAAACGGTCGAATAAGGCATTGAAAAGACGCTTTCCGGATTCCGGAGCGTCTTTTCTGTTTATATATGAGAAAAACGTTTGCTAAGATTACCATTTCTTTTGTAAGCTAGGGTAGGAGAACAAAGTTGTCTGAAAATATACTGGGAACTAGAGAAAGGACAATGTAGCATGATCAAGAAAGGGAAACTTGCCACATTCTTCATCGTCGTCATCGCGTTGCTCGTGCTGATCGGTACGACATCGTCATGGTTGCTGAAGGATACGAAGCTTGGCCTTGACCTTAAAGGTGGCTTCGAAGTCTTGTATGAAGTACAACCACTGAAAGAAGGAGACGTCATCGACCAAAATGCGATGAGTGCCACATTGACGGCAATTGAGAACCGTGTCAACGTTCTCGGTGTCTCTGAACCGGATATTCGGATCGAAGGTAACAACCGGATTCGTGTTCAACTTGCTGGCGTCAAGGATCAGACGGAAGCGCGTCAAATCCTATCTTCGACAGCACAATTGTCATTCCGTGACATCAACGATAAGTTGTTGCTTGACGGTTCAGACTTAAAAGCTAAAGGAGCAAAAGTCGGATATGATCCGAATACGAATGAACCACTCGTCGAATTGACGATGAAGTCAAAACAGAAATTTTATGAAGTAACTCAAAAAGTCTCACAAATGCAAGCACCGGCGAACCGCCTTGTCATCTGGCTCGATTACGAAAAAGGTGATACGTACGAAAAAGAGATTCAAAAGAAGAATTCGAAAATCGTTTCGGATGCATCGGTCACTCAACCAATCAACTCGGATAAGGCAATCATTTCCGGTGGCGATATCGATGCCGAGTATGGTAAACAATTGTCCTCAATCCTTAACGCAGGAGCACTGCCGGTCAAACTCGAGGAAATCTACTCGACGTCGGTCTCTGCTGCTTTTGGACAGGATGCACTTGATCAGACGCTCTTCGCCTCAGCAATCGGTGTAGCTGCGGTCTTCTTGTTCATGCTACTGTTCTACCGGGTCTCTGGATTCGTTTCGATTATTACGTTGCTGTTCTACATCTATCTCGTCATGATCTTCTTTAACGGGATCAATGCTGTCCTCACATTACCGGGGATTGCGGCACTCGTTCTTGGAGTCGGGATGGCGGTCGATGCGAACATCATCACTGCTGAGCGGATCAAGGATGAATTACGAAGTGGTAAATCTGTCTTGTCCGCGTTCAAAGCCGGTAACCGTCGTTCGTTCGGTACGATTCTTGATGCCAACTTGACGACGTTAATCTCTGCTGGCGTGTTGTACTACTTTGGTACAAGTACGGTCAAAGGATTCGCCATCATGTTGATGGTTTCGATCGCCGTCACGTTCGTCACGAACGTCTTTGTCTCACGTTACCTGATGCAACTCCTTGTCAGTAGCCGATGGTTCGATAAGAAGAAATCATGGTTCGGTGTAAAGGAGAGTGAAATCCGTGAGCTTTAATCCTACGAAATTCGATTACGTCAAACATCGTAAAATCTATTTCGCAATCACGATTGCGCTTGTCATCGTGTCGGTCCTTTTGTTGTCGTTCCGTGGTCTGAACCTCGGGATCGACTTCACGCAAGGTACACGCGTCGAGATTTCTTCTGAGAATCAAATCAAGGAAGCCGATGTCCGCTCTGTCATTGAAGAGTCAGGCATTGATGCTGCGGAAATCGATGGCATCCAATTTGCTCAAGGTGGAAAACTAGCGAACGTCACGTTCGTTGGGGAATTCAGCCAAAATCAAATCTCTAAAATGAAACAAACGATTGAAACGGAATATAAGAAAGAACCGAGTATCTCGACGGTTTCGGCACAAGTTGGTCAAGAAATCGCGCGTAACGCGATTTATGCCGTCTTACTCGCGTCACTTGGGATCGTCATCTATGTCTCGTTCCGATTCCAACCGTTATACGGGATTGCGACAGTGCTTGCACTATTGCACGATGCATTGATGATTGTCGCCTTCTTCTCGCTGTTCCAGATCGAGGTCAATCTGTACTTCATCGCAGCCATCTTGACGATCATTGGGTATTCCGTCAACGATACGATCGTTACCTTCGACAGGGTACGAGAAAATCTCGGACTTGCTGAAAAGGGCGGACGGAAAGTCTCATTCGATGAGTTGGCGCATATCGTCAATGAATCGATTCAACAGACGATCATTCGCTCGATCAATACCGTCGTGACGGTCATCATGACGGCAGCAGCGCTCTACATCTTCGGTAGCGAAGCGATCCGTGGATTCAGTCTTGCCCTGCTTGTCGGGTTGATCATGGGGATGTATTCTTCGATCTTCATCGCTGCTCAGCTCTGGCTCGTCATGAAAGGTCGGACACTTGGTCGGACAAAACGCGCTTCTTAAAAGAGTATCCGCATCAGCTATCGCTGGTGCGGATTTTCTATTATAATGGGGAAGTTGATTGGAGGGTTTGAGATGTACCATGCTAAAAAAACATGGCTTGATAAAGTCATCGATTCAGAACAGATCGAACAATTGACGGCGGATGGCACAATCTCATCGCACGTCGCACAACTACTTGTCCAACGGGGATTCACGACACGTGAAGCAGCCCGTGATTTTCTAGAAACCGATCAGATGGCATTCCACGATCCATTTGCTTTTAAAGACATGCCGAAAGTCGTCGAACGGATTCAACGTGCCGTCAACGAAGGTGAGATGATTTTAATTTACGGTGATTATGACGTCGATGGTGTGAGTTCCGCTGCGATTCTCTGGCATGCCTTGATTGAAATCGGAGGGATGGCAGAGTGTTATATCCCAAACCGATTCACGGAAGGCTATGGACCGAATGAAGCCGCATTTCGCTGGGCAGCGGAAGAAGGGTTTAGTCTCGTCATCACTGTCGACTGTGGGATTTCCGGTATCCACGAAGCAGATGTCCTGAAGGAACTCGGGGTCGATTTAATCATCACCGATCACCACGAAGCCAAAGAAACGTTACCCGATGCCTTTGCCTTGATCCATCCAGGTGTCGATCCAGACTATCCGTTCTCAAAACTTGCTGGGGCAGGCGTCGCCTTTAAAGTCGCACATGCTCTCCTTGATCGTGAACCAGTCGAATTACTCGATCTTGCCGTGCTCGGAACGATTGCCGATCTTGTCCCGCTCGTCGGCGAAAACCGCTTGCTTGCGATTCGTGGAATCGAGGCGCTAAACGCAAGTGAACGTCCAGGTATCCTTGCGTTACGGGACGTTTGTAGTTTGACGGAAGACGAACTGACGGAAGAATCAGTCGGATTTGCATTCGGTCCGCGGATCAATGCGGCAGGTCGTCTTGATTCAGCGATGCCAGCGCTCGAGATGTTACTAGCGGAAAGTAAGGATGAGGCACTTCATCTCGCGAAACAACTCGACCAACAAAATAAACAACGTCAAGATATCGTCAAACAGATTGCAGAGGAAGCAACGGCACTTGTCGAAGAACGTTTTACAGAGGACCGCGTGCTCGTCGTCGATGCGGCAGACTGGAATCCAGGTGTCGTCGGGATTGTCGCCTCGCGACTCGTTGAAAAATATCACCGTCCCGTCATCATGCTGTGTCATGATGCTGAAAAAGGAACAGCGAAGGGTTCTGGACGTTCAATCCCAGCCTTTGATCTCTTCGCTGAACTGACGAAATGTGAAGACATCTTGCCGCATTTCGGTGGACATCCCGCTGCTGCCGGTATGACGCTCTCTTCCGATGACGTCGAGGCGTTACGTCAACGTTTGAATGAACAAGCCAGTACGTTGCCAGACGATGCCTTCATCGCGACAATCGATGTCGATCTACGTCTACAGGTCAGTGATGTCTCGATCCAGTTGATTGAAGATATTCAGCGATTGGCACCGTTCGGGATGGGAAATCCCGCGCCGCGGATCGTCATCGAGCAAGCGAAGATCCGTGACATGAAACGGATTGGTCGTGACTTGACGCATGTTAAAGCACTACTATCAGGCGACGGGAAGGAACTCGATGCGATCGGCTTCGGCTTCGGCGACCTTGTCGATGAAGTCTCGACCTTATCGGAGATTCACTTGATGGGTAGTCTGAACATCAATGAATGGAATGGGTTCCGTAAACCACAATTGATGATTCAAGACGTCGCCGTCGAAGATGTCCAAGTGTTCGATTACCGCGGCGGTAAGCGGCCGCTGAGCGAACTATTCGCCTTACCGCATGAGACGACGACGTTCGTCGCCTTTACTGATGAGGTGAAGGAGAAGTACGCGGAACGTCCGTTGAACGGACCGATTCGTCAAAACATCGTCTTCCTCGATCTACCGGAAGAAGAAGTTGCGTTTCATCCATACGTCCAACAGGCAGAGCGGATTTATTGTGCCTTTAAGGACGAGGGCTATTATTTTGAGACGATTCCATCGCGGGAGGACTTCAAGCATTACTTCCAGTATTTCGCGAAATGTCCACGCGACGAGCTCCGAATTGGTCTCGTACGTTTGTCAAAATCGCGAAAATGGACGAAACGATCGATTAACTTTATGCATTCGGTATTCTCGGAACTTGATTTTCTTGTTACAATGGAGGACGGGCTGCCGGGTGTAAACCCAAATGCTGCAAAACGAGATCTGACGGAAGCTCCGACGTACCAGCGTCATGAAGCGCGTCAAGAGCTCGAGCAACAATACATTTATTCGTCACTCGCTCAGTTGAAAGAGCGTTTTGATACTTTGGTAGAAGCGGCGAAGCAGGAGGAAAAGACATGGAGTTCAAACAGCATATAAAAGAGGTCGAAAACTGGCCGAAAGAAGGAATCAGTTTCAAAGACATCACATCACTCATGCAGAACGGACCAGTATACAAACAATCGGTTGATGCACTTGTCGAATATGCACGCAGTAAAGGTGCTGATGTCATCGCGGGTCCGGAAGCACGTGGATTCGTAGTTGGTTGCCCAGCCGCTTACGCGATGGAAATCGGATTCGTACCTGTCCGTAAAGAAGGAAAATTACCACGTGAGACAGTCCGTGTCGAGTATGGTCTTGAGTACGGAAAAGACGTCTTGACGATGCATGAAGATGCGATTCAACCAGGACAACGCGTCGTCATCCTTGACGACTTGCTTGCAACAGGTGGTACGATCGAAGCGACGATCCAAATGATTGAAAAATTAGGCGGAACGGTTGCCGGAATCGGATTCTTGATTGAACTCGATGGTCTTGGTGGACGTGAGAAACTCGAAGGATACGACGTTCTCTCATTGATTCGCTACGAAGACTAAAGCATATATACTCTCTTGGTACATGGTGACCAAGGGGGTATTTCTTTTTATTTTGACATCTTCTCAAGATTTCACGATAATAAGAACTATATATTAGGGATTCCGTTGCAGACGATCCCGGGGACTGGGTGAGGAAAAGGGATGACAAACAAACAAATCGTAAATGTAGAAGACCTTCTCGCTCGATGTGCGGAATACATGACGCAAGCTGAAGTCAAAGACATCGAACGGGCTTACCAATTCGCGAAAGACGAACATGATGGGCAATTCCGCCGTTCTGGGGAACCCTACATCATTCATCCGGTACAAGTTGCCGGTATCTTAGTCGATATTGGTTTGGATGCAACGACGATTGTCGCTGCGCTTCTTCATGATGTCGTCGAAGATACGGACATTACACTCGAAGAATTAACGGAACGATTCGGACCCGACGTCGCGATGCTCGTTGACGGCGTCACGAAACTCGGGAAAATCAAATATAAATCGAAACGCGAAGAATTGGCTGAGAATCATCGGAAGATGTTCATCGCGATGGCAGAAGACATTCGCGTCATCTTGATCAAACTGGCTGACCGTCTGCATAACATGCGGACGTTGCAACACATGGTCAAGGAGAAGCAGGTGCAAAAGGCAGAAGAGACGCTCGAAATCTTTGCACCGCTTGCGCATCGTCTCGGGATTTCGACGATCAAGTGGGAACTCGAAGATATCAGTTTGCGATATATCAATCCACAACAGTACTACCGGATTGTCTCAATGATGAAACAAAAACGGACGGAACGCGAAGCGCTCGTCAGTTCGGTCATTGAAGAGGTCAAAGAAGTACTCGATGATGTACAAATCGCAGCGGAAGTCGATGGACGTCCGAAGCATATCTATTCCATTTATAACAAGATGCAAAACTCGAAAAAAGAATTCAGCGAAATTTATGACTTGATGGCTGTGCGCATCATCGTTGATTCAATCAAGGACTGTTACGCTGTTCTCGGAATCATTCATACGCAATATAAACCGATGCCGGGACGTTTCAAGGATTATATCGCGATGCCGAAGCCGAACATGTATCAATCGCTGCATACGACGGTCATCGGACCGAAAGGCGAGCCGCTCGAGGTCCAAATTCGGACACGAGACATGCATTTCATTGCCGAGTACGGTATTGCCGCTCACTGGGCGTATAAAGAAGGTAAGGAACAGGAAGCGAAATCAGGCTTTGAGGATAAGATTGCCCACTTCCGTGAAATCCTCGAATTGCAGAAGGATACAGCGGATGCTGAAGAATTCATGGAATCGGTCAAAGTCGACTTCTTTAGTGACATGTTGTACGTCTTTACACCAAAAGGCGACGTCATCGAATTGCCGAAAGGCTCTGTTCCGATTGATTATGCGTACCGGATCCATACGGAGATCGGTCACCGGACGATCGGGGCGAAAGTCAACGGACGGATGGTCCCGATTGATTATAAGCTGAAGACAGGCGACATCATTGAAATCGTCACTTCAAAACACAGTTATGGTCCAAGTAAGGACTGGCTCAAGATTTGTGTGTCGAGTCAGGCGAAGAACAAGATCCGTCAATGGTTCAAACGTCAGCAACGCGAAGAGAACGTCTCTAAAGGACGGGAACTGATCGAAGCAGAAGTCAAGAAACTCGGATTCGAGCCGAAGGAAGTCATCAATGAGAAGACGCTCGAAGACGTGACGCGGAAGTTCAACTTCGCGCAAGAAGAAGACATGTATGCTGCCGTTGGGTATCATGGTCTGACCGCTGCCCAAGTCGCGCATAAATTGACGGAAAAGTTACGCAAAGACAAAGAGTCCAAAAATCTTGAACTGAACGAAGCCATTAGTGAGATGAAGACGTTCGATCGTCCGAAGAAGGAAAATCCAGAAGGCGTTCGTGTCAAAGGCATCGATAACATGCTCGTTCGCATGAGTCGTTGTTGTAATCCAGTACCAGGGGACGATATCGTCGGGTACATCACACGTGGACGGGGTGTCTCGATTCACCGGACGGATTGTTTGAACGTCATTCATGAACAAAATCCAGAACGCTTGCTCGAAGTCGAGTGGGAACACGAAGGCAAAGCCGTTAAGAGTTATAACGTCGAAATCGAAATTTCTGGATTCGACCGGGCAGGATTATTGAACGATGTCCTGCAGTCGGTATCTGCGACGAATACAAACATCGTTGCCGTTAGTGGGAAAGGCGACGACAGTAAACAAGCAAAAATCACGATGACGATCGCGATCAATAACGTCAATCATTTACAAAAAGTCGTCGATCGCATCAAACAAATCTCTGACGTGTATGCTGTACATCGCGTCATGATGACGTAAGGAGCGGATGAGTCATGCGAGTCGTATTACAACGAGTCAAAGAAGCAAGTGTCACAGTCGATCAGGAGGTCATCGGTCAAATCAAGCAAGGTTTTCTCTTGCTTGTCGGTGTCACGCACGAAGACACGATCGATCAGGTGAACTGGTTAGCTGATAAAATCGCAGGACTCCGCGTGTTTGAAGATGAAGAAGAACGGATGAACCGCTCGTTGCAAGATGTCGACGGTCAGATTCTATCCGTCTCGCAGTTCACGTTGTATGGTGATGTCAAAAAAGGACGTCGCCCAGCGTTCACGGAAGCAGCGAAACCGGATCTTGCCAACGAATTGTATGAAGCGTTCAATGAACGTCTTCGTGCGCAAGGACTGACGGTCGAGACAGGTCAGTTCGGTGCGATGATGGATATCGCGCTCGTCAATGATGGACCGGTGACATTGATTCTTGAAAAAGAAGCAAACGCTTGACAGGAACCGAGAGACGAGGCAATATTAGACGTAACCAAATGATTCATACGACCGAAGACGAAGAGGAGTAATCAAGACCTTGTCTGCTTAGAGAGTCGCCCCTTGGCTGGAAGGGCGAACAGACGAACTTGATGAAAGACCCTTCCGAGGTATCTTCCTGAACTGATAGTAGGGAAGGTCGTACGCAGGCGTTAACTGCACCGAGTGGTCAAATGTGATTTGACAACCAGGGTGGTACCACGGGATCTTCAAGTTCTCGTCCCTTTGCGGACGAGGACTTTTTTGTATTCAAAAAAGGAGGAATTTGAGATGAAATTACCACGCGGTACGTTTGATGTCCTTCCAGGAACAGTCGAACGCTGGCAGTACATCGAGCAACAATTACGTGATATCAGTAAGCGTTACAACTATAAGGAAATTCGGACGCCGATTTTTGAGGAGACAGAACTCTTCAAACGTGGCGTTGGTGAGACGACGGATATCGTTCAAAAAGAAATGTTCATGCTTGAGAAACGCGGAAAAGACCAGTTGACGTTACGTCCAGAAGGAACGGCTGCTGTCGTTCGTTCATTTGTGACGAACAAGCTGTTCGGTTCACCGAACCAACCGACGAAATTGTTTTACATTGGACCGATGTTCCGTTATGAACGTCCGCAAGCAGGTCGTTTCCGTCAGCTCCACCAATATGGAGTCGAGGCACTTGGTAGTGAACAACCAGCGATCGATGCGGAAGTCATCAGTCTCGCGATGAGCATCTACCGTTCATTCGGATTGAAGCACCTTAAGCTCGTCATCAATACACTCGGGGATAACGAAAGTCGCGCCGCACACCGGGCAGCACTCGTCGATCACTTCAAACCGGTCGTTCACGAGTTGTGTCAGGACTGTCAGAACCGTCTCGAAACGAATCCACTTCGTGTCCTTGACTGTAAGGTCGACCGCGATCACCCGAGTATGGCAACGGCACCATCGATTCTCGATTACTTAAACCCGGCATCAAAAGCCTACTTCGATGAAGTACTGCTTCACTTAGATGCACTCGGCATCGAGTATGTCGTTGATCCAACGCTCGTCCGCGGAATCGATTATTACAATCACACGGCATTCGAGATCATGTCAGAAGCAGAAGGCTTCGGAGCGATCACGACATTATGTGGTGGTGGACGATACAACGGTCTCGTCGAACAGATCGGTGGACCGGCAACACCGGGAATCGGATTCGGAATCGGCATCGAGCGTTTATTGATGGCACTTGAGAATGAGAACGTCTTACCGCCAGTCGATGATCAAATCGATGTCTTCATCGTCGCGCAAGGCAGTGACGAAGTCGAAAAGACGGCAACACGTCTCTTACAATTGATGCGTCTCGAAGGACTTGTCGCGGATCGGGATTATCTCGGTCGAAAGTTCAAAGGACAATTCAAGGCAGCCGATCGCTTGAAAGCACGCTATACGGTCATCCTCGGGGATGAAGAAGTTGAGCGTGGTGCAGCAGCGCTGAAGAACATGGCTACAGGGGAACAGACGGACGTTCCGTTATCAGCAGTCGCTGATACGATCGTCGCGAAATTAAAGGAGGAAGCACAATGATCGGACGCACGCATATGAACGGTCAGGTGACAGAAGAAGTCATCGGTCAACACGTTCAACTTAAAGGATGGGTTCAAAAACGACGTGACTTAGGAGGATTGATCTTCCTTGATCTCCGCGACCGGAGTGGCATCGTCCAAATCGTCTTCCAACCGGAAAACGAGCAGGCACACCGCCTTGCGGAATCGATTCGTTCAGAGTATGTCCTCGACATCAAAGGACACGTCATCGGCCGTGAGAATCCGAACCCGAACATCCCGACTGGGCAAGTCGAGGTCGTCGCGGATGAAGTCGTCATCTTGAACGCAGCGAAAATGACACCATTCCCGATCAGTGAAGAAGCAGAGCAGACGTCAGAAGATTTACGTCTTAAATATCGTTATCTTGACTTGCGTCGTCCGTCGCTTCAAGAGACATTCCGTCTCCGTTCGAAAGCATCGAACATCATGCGGAACTTCCTCGATGAGCAAGACTTCTTGGAAGTCGAGACACCAATCTTAACGAAATCAACACCAGAAGGCGCACGTGACTATCTCGTTCCGAGTCGTGTTCACCCAGGTGAGTTCTATGCCTTGCCACAATCACCGCAATTGTTCAAACAATTGCTGATGGTGTCTGGTTTTGAGCGATACTTCCAAATTGCACGTTGTTTCCGTGACGAAGACTTACGGGCAGACCGTCAACCTGAATTCACGCAAGTCGATATCGAGACGAGCTTCATGGACATCGAAGATTTGTATGCGATGATGGAGTCGATGATGACACGTGTCATGAAGGAAACGCTTGGCAAAGATATCGTGACACCGTTCCCACGGATGCCATATGCGGAAGCGATGAGCCGGTATGGTTCGGATAAGCCAGATACACGCTTCGGTCTCGAATTGATCGATGTCGCGGAAGCCGTCAAAGGTGCAGGATTCAAAGTATTCGACATGGCACTAAAAGCAGGTGGCGAAGTCAAAGCATTGAACGTCAAAGGTGCAGCTGAGCGCTTCTCGCGTAAAGATATCGATAAGTTACAAGAATTCACGGCGATCTACGGTGCAAAAGGTCTCGCGTGGGTCAAAGTGACAGCGGACGGACTGAACGGTCCGATCGCGAAGTTCTTCGACGAAGAAGCAACTGCTCGCCTGACAGCGGCGACAGATGCGGAATCAGGCGACTTATTGTTGTTCGTCGCAGCAAAATCATCGATCGTAGCAGACAGCTTAGGTGCGCTCCGTCAGAAATTAGCGAAGGAACTGGACTTGATCGATGAGTCGGTCTTCAACTTCCTTTGGGTGACGGACTTCCCACTCGTCACGTACGAAGAAGAAGAAGGTCGTTTCTACGCGAACCACCACCCGTTCACGATGCCACGTCGTGAAGATCTCGAATTGCTCGAGACGGATCCTGGAAAAGTCCTCGCCGTCGCGTACGACCTCGTCTTGAACGGATACGAGCTCGGCGGTGGATCACAACGGATCTACGAACGGGATATCCAAGAGCGGATGTTTAAGTTGCTTGGCTTCACAGAAGAAGAAGCAAACGAGCAGTTCGGTTTCTTGATGGAAGCATTCGAATACGGAACACCACCACATGCGGGAATCGCACTTGGTCTAGACCGTCTCGTTATGTTACTCGCAGGACGTTCAAACTTGCGTGATACGATTGCCTTCCCGAAAACAGCATCAGCAAGCGATCTGTTGACGGCAGCACCAAGCCCAGTCTCGGATGCGCAATTAAATGATCTCTCGATTCGAACAGCAGTTAAACAATCGTAAGACACGACAAGCGAATCTTCCGGTATGGGAGATTCGCTTGTTTCATGAAGGAGGTCGAACGGATGGAACGACACTTTTTTGAACGCTCACCGGTTGAAGTCGGTCCAGATTTCTTAGGAACACAGATCACCGTCGATGAGGTGACGATGCGGATCGTCGAGGTCGAAGCCTATCTCGGTCCTCACGATCAAGCAGCGCACTCGTTTTCCGGAAAACCAACGAAACGGACGGCACCGATGTTCGGTCCACCGGGGCATCTCTATGTGTATTTCACATATGGTATGCATCACTGCATGAATATCGTTTGTGGACATGAAGGGGAAGGATACGGACTTTTACTACGAGGTGCGGAAATCATCAGTGGGCACGACCTCGTCGCGGAACGTCGTTTTGGTTGTTCCTACGCAGCGTTGACGGGGGTGCAACGGCGTAATCTCGTCAATGGACCAGCGAAACTGTGCCAAGGATTCGGTCTCACGACAGCGGATTCAGGTCAGGATCTCTATCAAGCACGGTTCCGACTCGTTGCTGACCCGGTCGATGCGATCGTCCAGACGACACGGATCGGTATTCCGAACGCAGGAGAAGCGACAGCCTATCCATGGCGGTTTTATGTAGAGGCGAGTGAAGGTGTCAGTAAACGTTAAAAAATGGACGCTCCGATAAGGAGACGTCCATTTTTTATTTAGGGTTGTTGATTGATTTTTTCGACTGCTGTTTTTTATAGAATTTATAGACGATTGGACCAACCGTCGTTACGAGCGTCATTAATGTTCTAAGTTTACCGCGTTTTGCTGCCATTGATTCATTCACTCCTCTGATTTGTTGTACTAATCATATTCCACGAAAACAACGTCTTAAAACCTCATCGGCACATCAAGTGGTTTTCTATCTACCTTGGTCGGGTCATAGTATAAGGAGAAGGGAGTCGATCAATATGGGAGCAGTCGTTTGGTATCGTCATGATTTACGTGTCGATGATCATGAGGCACTTCGGAGTGCGTGTGAAGAACATGACGTCATTCGTGCCATATACGTCAAAGACCAAAAGAAACGCGATTTTAAAAGAGGTACACAACAAGCACGGTTCGAACAAGAGACACTAGAGAACCTAGCGGGCCATCTGTCTCAAATCGGGATTACGTTAGATATAGTAGAAGGGGAGACAATTGAGACACTCGATTCTTATCTGCAAGCGGATGATACCGTCTATTTCCATAAGATGACCGGAACAGAAGAAGCGACAAGTGAGCAGTATATCGAAGACAGATATACCGTCCGCTCTTTTGAAACACAGACATTACATCGACGGGAAGATATCGGAAGTGATGAATTAAAGCGTGTCTTTACGGCATTTCGAAAACGTGTCGAGGCGAGAGGGACCTTCTACGATCCACTCGATCTACCAACCGGTATTCAGTTAGTAAAAGAAGAATCGGTCGAAGCGAATCCCGAAATCGCGTTCCCCTTCCGTGGTGGAGAGTCAGCAGGGAGAGCGCGCCTTAAGGAATACCTTGCTGAGCCTGTATTCACCTATAAAGAAACACGGAATGGGTTCTTACGAAATGATTCTTCGAAGCTGTCTGCCTGGCTAGCGAACGGATCACTCTCGCCGCGTCGCGTCATGGCTGAATTGCAGGAAGCCGAGCGAAAAAAGGGAGCGAATGAATCGACGTACTGGTTGTATTTCGAACTGTTATGGCGTGACTTCTTCCATTTGACGATGCGTGAGACAGGAAGCCGTCTGTTCCGTGCGAGCGGATTACAAGAAGGTCGATACACGTGGAAGGCGGACCAGCTAGCTGTCGAACGCTGGATAGAAGGAAAAACCGGTGTGCCATTCGTCGACGCCTTCATGAACGAGATTCGCGAGACGGGATGGATGTCGAACCGCGGCAGGCAGATCGTTGCCAGTTATCTGATTCATGAATTAAAGCAGGACTGGCGCATCGGAGCGCGATATTTCGAACAGCAGTTGATCGACTATGATGTCGCTTCGAACTATGGGAACTGGGCGTTCATCGCGGGTGTCGGGAATGCAACACGCACACCACGATTCGATCCTGCATTCCAACAACAACGATATGATCCGAATCAACACTTCACGAAACGTTGGACCTGAAAAAAGCATCTTTTTCTGGAGTGGGAAGTAGTTGCATTTCAGAGGGGAGGATGCTATATTAAATGCATCAGATGGGGTTCCTGAATTGTACGAGAGCCGCCTTTTATCTTTGAGCCACTCTTTTTTGATAGGGAGTTTGACGTTCCAACTAGTAGTACATGCCTCGTAACACAGCAGGAGGACGTACGAATAGGAATCGGATAAGACACCCACCTGCACAGCAGGTTCAAAAATAAGGTATCGACACGGCACTTCGGGTCCCATCGTCTTATTATTTTATTGTTTGACACGTCGCATGACGTTTTTTTTTATGATATAATTCCGAGTAAAACAGTATGAGTATTGTGAGGTTATGAGATGTTACATCAATTTTCGCGTAATGAACTAGCAATCGGTAAAACTGGACTTGACGCATTGGCATCCAAGTCTGTCGCTATTCTGGGAATCGGTGGTGTTGGATCGTTCTCGGCAGAAGCGCTTGCCCGTAGTGGTGTAGGTCGTTTGATTCTCGTTGATAAGGATGATATCGACATCACGAACGTCAACCGACAAATTCATGCCTTGCTTCCGACGGTCGGTCAGCCGAAGGTCGATGCGATGGCAGAACGTCTTGCGTTAATCAATCCAGACCTTGAAACCGTTCGTTTAAAGATGTTCTACAATGAAGAAACATTCGAGTCGTTCTTTGAACAGCAGCCGGATTATGTCATTGATGCATCGGACACGGTCTCGTTCAAGATTCACCTGATTCAAGAATGTAAGAAACGTAACATCCCGATCATTTCGAGCATGGGGATGGCGAACAAGATGGATCCGACACGCATCAAGATCGTTGACATCAAAGATACAAGTTATGATCCATTAGCGAAGGTCATTCGGACGAAACTCCGGAAAGCCGGCATCCATAAAGGTGTTCCTGTCGTCTTTTCCGATGAACCACCCGTTAAGATCATTGAAGAAGTCCGCCAAGTCGTCGGAAACGATGCCGCTGCGATTCGTAAAGCGAAGATGCCACCGAGTTCGAATGCATTCGTGCCTTCAGTCGGTGGATTGATTGCAGCGAGCTACGTCATCAATGAGATTGTCCGTGAAGCTGGCGTGACGATCGAACGCGTTCGTTAAAAAAGCGACCTTATGGTCGCTTTTTCTGATGTGTGGCTGTTTGTTTGTTCCAAAAATCGAGTCGAGCCTGCAGTTGTTTCTCAAAACCGCGTGGGCTTGGACGATAAAAGACGGGTTTGGTCCGGGCAAGGTTTTCTGGCCAATAATTCTGTGGCACATAGGCATGTTCGAAGTCGTGCGGATATTGGTAGGTAACGCCATTCCCAAGTGCCGCTGCACCCGGATGATGGGCATCGCGCAAGTGCGGCGGAACGGGTCCGCCGTCCGAACGACGAACGAGCGTCAATGCTTGATCGATTGCTGAGATGACAGCATTCGATTTCGGTGCCGTCGCGAGATATAAGACCGTTTCAGCAAGCGGGATCCGTGCTTCCGGGAAACCGACGTACTCGCACGCGCGTGCGCAGGCATCGACCATTAATAACGCTTGCGGATCAGACAGACCGATGTCTTCTGCCGCATGGACGTAGAGACGCCGTACGATGAAGCGCGGACTTTCGCCCGCTTCAATCATGACAGCGAGCCAGTAGAGCGCAGCGTCGGGATCGGAACCCCGAATTGATTTGATGAAGGCGGAGATGACATCATAATGCCGATCGCCGTCCTTATCGTACTTCAATGCTTTTTGTTGAATCGATTCCTCGGCGACAGCGAGATCGATCGTGATCTGACCATCGATTTCCGGTGTCGTTAAGACGGCGAGTTCAAGCGCATTCAATAATGCCCGGTAATCGCCATCCGACAACTTGACGTAATGATCGATCGCGTCATCCGTGATCGTGATCGGATATTTGCCAAGACCACGTTCTTCGTCTTTTAGGGTCCGGTCGAGGACGATTCGTAAATCGTCTGCTGTCGGGGGCTCGAAACGGAAAACCGTTGCCCGCGATAAGAGAGCGGCGTTGACCTCAAAACTCGGATTTTCAGTCGTCGCCCCGATCAACGTGATCGTACCTGCTTCGAGCGCTGGCAGTAAGGCGTCTTGTTGCATCTTATTGAATCGATGGATCTCATCGAGAAAGAGAATCGTTTTTTGATCCTCGAACTGAAGACGGGCTTCGGCCGCTTTTAGAATTTCCCGTAATTGTTCCAGTTTCGCTGTGACCGCGTTCAATTGCTCGAACGCTGATTTCGTATAACTGGAGATGACACGCGCGAGCGTCGTCTTACCGGTTCCGGGTGGACCGTAAAAAATGACGGTTCCGAGACGATCGGCTAAGATGGCACGCCGCAGGAGCGTCGTCTCTCCAATCAGATGGCGTTGTCCGACGATTTCATCCAGATTCTGCGGACGCATTCGATTCGCGAGCGGTCCGGCAGGTGACTGGGATTCAAATAAATGTGCCATACACATACGCTCCTTCCACTTTTAGCTACTACTATACTAGAAAGGATGATCCTTCGCATGATGAAAATCTCGACGAAAGGGCGATATGGTCTGACGATCATGATCGCACTCGCGAAAGAAGCTGAATCTAAACCATTATCCCTAAAAAAAATCGCGCAGATGTATGACCTATCTGAGCATTATCTTGAACAGTTGATTGCCCCCCTTCGTAATGGAGGTCTCGTCAAAAGTGTACGCGGTGCTTACGGCGGGTATAAGCTCGGTTGTGAAGCGCAAAACATCACAGCGGGTGAAATCATCCGCCTGCTTGAAGGACCACTCGTCGTCGTCGAAGGCGATGCGTGTGACGAGGTCACAAAACGCAAACTGTGGGATAAAATCCAGCAAGCAGTCGATCAAGTACTCGATTCAACGACGCTACAAGACTTAGCGGAAGAAGAAGATACAGGATACATGTTCTATATTTGAGAGGTGAAAACGAATGAATTACTTTGACCACTCGGCGACGACGCCGATGCGTCCGGAAGTCCTTGAGGCGATGACGCCTTATTTGCTCGAACAGTATGGCAACCCATCTAGTGTCCACGCGGCTGGTCGGTCTGCTCGGGCAGCAATTGACAAAGCACGCCGGCAGATCGCACAAGAATTGAACGCGAAACCAACCGAACTGATTTTTACGAGCGGTGGAACGGAATCGGATAATTATGCAATCTTCGGTGCGGCTGAGGCGGCGCGTGAAAAAGGGCGTCATCTCATTACGACACGGTTTGAGCACCATGCTGTATTGCATGCGTTCGAAGAGCTCGAAAAACAAGGCTATGACGTCACGTATCTCGATGTTCCAGATACAGGTGTCGTCTCATTGGCTGCCTTGCAAGAAGCGGTCCGGGAAGATACGACACTCGTCTCGATCATGTTCGGCAACAATGAAGTCGGAACGATTCAGCCGATTGCGGCATTCGGTCAATTTTTACGAGAACGCGGTGTTTTGTTCCATACGGACGCGGTGCAAGTGTTCGGAAAACAAGCAATCGATGTCGAAGCGTTACAGGTCGATCTTTTATCCGCATCTGGTCATAAAATCAATGGGCCAAAAGGAATCGGATTGTTGTATGTGCGGACTGGTGTGAAGTTGGCTCCTCAAACATTCGGAGGAGAACAGGAACGCAAGCGTCGCGCTGGTACGGAGAACGTACCGGGAATCGTCGGTTTAGCGAAAGCGCTCGAACTGATGATCGCAGAGCGTGAACAACAACAGGACCACATCAAACAGTTGCGTAGCGTTTTGCTAACACGCTTGGATGAAAGTGGCATCACTTACGAAGTCAACGGTGTTGAAGGATTGCCGAATGTCCTCAATCTTTACTTCCCGCAAATTGAAATCGAACCGTTCCTGATCATGCTCGATATGCGCCAGATGGCCGTATCGAGCGGGAGTGCATGTACGGCAGGATCCGTCGAACCTTCGCATGTCTTATCGGCGATGTATGGCGAAGATGAACGGACACGAGCATCGGTCCGAATCAGTTTTGGTCACGGAAATGAGCTCGCGCAAGTCGAACTACTCGCACAAGCCTTGCAAGATGTCGTAAAATCGTTTCAGAATTAACTAAGAGGTGAAATAAATGAATACACGAGCGAAAGCCCCGAGTGAAACGACAGTCGTCGTTGGGATGTCGGGCGGTGTCGATTCTTCTGTGACCGCTCATTTATTAAAAGAGCAAGGCTATAACGTCATCGGAATCTTCATGAAAAACTGGGATGACACGGATGAGAACGGCTTTTGTACGGCGACGGAAGATTATGAAGACGTCATCGCGGTAGCCAATCAAATCGGCATTCCGTACTATGCAGTCAATTTCGAGAAAGAGTACTGGGATAAGGTCTTCACGTACTTCCTCGATGAATATAAACTCGGTCGGACACCGAATCCGGACGTCATGTGTAACAAGGAAATCAAGTTCAAAGCCTTCCTCGATCACGCGATGCGTCTTGGTGCCGATTTCGTCGCGACAGGGCACTATGCGCGTGCCGTCTATGAGGATGGAGAACATAAATTGCTTCGAGGCGTTGATGCAAACAAGGATCAAACATATTTCTTGAATCAATTGTCGCAAGAGCAAATCGCGAAGGCGATGTTCCCGATCGGGCACATGGAAAAATCAGAAGTGCGCCGGATCGCAGAAGAAGCGAACCTCGCAACGGCGAAGAAAAAAGACTCGACAGGCATTTGCTTCATTGGCGAGCGGAACTTCAAACAGTTCCTCGGTCAATATCTGCCGGCGCAACCCGGTGAGATGCGGACACTTGACGGCAACGTCATGGGACGTCACGATGGATTGATGTACTATACGATGGGGCAACGTCATGGACTCGGTATCGGTGGCGACGGAGAGCCTTGGTTCGTCGTCGGGAAAAATTTAGAGGAGAACATCCTCTATGTCGATCAAGGATTCCATAACGAATTGTTGTATTCGGAAGGGTTACTTGCTTCAGATGTCAGCTGGACATCTGAGCGTCCGGTCGGTGAGACATTCCGTTGTACGGCGAAATTCCGTTACCGTCAACAAGATATAACCGTCACGGTTCGTGTCCTCGAAGATGGACTCGATGTTTCATTTGACGAGCGTCAACGAGCAATCACACCAGGACAAGCAGTCGTGTTCTATGATGGGGACATCTGCCTCGGTGGTGCGACGATCGATGCAGCCTATAAAGCAGGCGAACGCCTCGCTTATCTAGCGTAAGGAGCAAAAGAAGATGAACTATAATGAAGTAGGATTCCGGCATCTAGAAGCTGGAAATTATGAATTAGCAGCGCAAGCGTTTAACGACGCGATCGAAGAAAATCCAAAAGATCCGACAGCGTACGTCAATCTTGGAACATTACTCCAAACGATGAACGATGCTGATCGTGCCCTTCGTTTTTATGACCGGGCACTGATGATCGATAACACGTTTGCGAGTGCCTATTATGCAAAAGGGGCGCTGTTCTTTGCTGCCGATAAACTCGTCGAAGCAGAGGAATCATTGCGGGCAGCGTTATTATATGGACTTGACGACGCGGATCTCCATTTCATGCTTGGGATGACGTATCAAAAACTAGGTGATCCAGTACGTGGCTTACCTCGTCTACAGCGCGCGTCAGAATTAAACGGTGTCGATATCGAGATCGCATTCCAATACGGACTTGCCTTAGCGCAAAACGAGAAGTTGGAAGAAGCGGTCGAGATGTTCGAGCACGTCTTGATGCTTGACGAAACGCATACGGATGCACGATACAATTATGCGATTGCCCTTGCTTTCCTTGGTCAACAAGAAGCCTGTTATGCAGAACTCGAAGCCGTTCTTGCCTACCAGCCGGAACACGCCCTTGCGCGGGACGCGAAAGCGAAGATGGATGCGTTATTAAAACAAGCAGACTGATATAAAAAAGACGATTCCGCCTGGAGTCGTCTTTTTTTATGCTATTTAATTCCCAACTTCACGGATGACACGAAGTGGTGGACCGGAAAAGTCTTCATAGGCTTCATCCATGTTTTTCGTGTACAGTTCGATGACGTTATTTTCCGTATCCTTGAAATAAGCAGAATGTTCTTTTTGATTCGAGGTCTCCTGTTCGTCCCATTCTCTGAGCTTCACGGTGATTGATGCTTCCCGCAATTGATTCAAGGCTTGCTGGAACTCGTCCTTCTCAACGTAAAAGGCACAGTGGACATGGACTCCGCCTTCATCGTACAACGTATCCCATTCGGAGACCGGTAAGTGTTTGACGGTCCGTTCTTCCATCGTAAAGTCCCGTTTCAGCCACAGACCGAGTCGAGTATTACCGCCAATGTAGAGCCACGTGGCCCAGACCCCGTCTTGTTTAGATTGTTCTTTACTTGGTTCAGCGTCCTCAGGAGCCCATTGCTCGACGATCGGAATACCAAGTGTCCCATTCCAAAAGCCGACCGCACGATCCATATCCTCGACTTCAAGTACTAATTCACACAATCCTGCAATCGGTAAACGTGCCATCCTTAAACTCCTCCTCTTAACGAAATGTTTCAGGGTATCTTTCCCTGATTTAAAATCCGGTAAACGAATGCTATGATGAAAGCAGCGAATGAAAAAGAGAGAAAGAAGGTGGAGTGATGGAGCACCCCCATCAAGTCGTCGGGCGCGTCAAACGTGTGCTCTTTTCTTCTGAAGAAGAAGCACACTCCATTGTATTGGTCGCCGTCAAAGAAAAGAACTTTGAACTGAAAGAAACCGAGCTCGTCATCACGGGTACTGGGGTTGGGATCGAACTCGGAGGAACGTATCAAGCATTCGGTCGTCTCGTTGATCATCCTCGCTTCGGAAAACAACTGAAGGCGGAACTGATTCGGCGATCGGTTCCGATGACAAAACATGCGACGATCCGCTTCTTGACGAATGGTTCGTTCACCGGCATTGGTCCGAAGACAGCGAAAAATATCGTCGATGCTCTCGGAGAAGAGGCAGTGGATCTCATTTTGAAAGATGAACGGGTACTGAATCAGGTGCCTGGGTTAAAACAAAAACAAGCTGACATCATCTTGAGTCGACTCGCTACCTTATACGGTGTCGATCAGTTGATGCTGTTCTTAGCACCATTTGATGTTACGCCGAAGCTAGCGGCAAAGATTTATGCTGCTTACGAAGGGGACGCCATGGCGCGAATACGAGAGAATCCATATTCCTTGATGTATGAAGTGAATGGGATTGGTTTTAAGACAGCCGATCATATCGCATCACATCTCGGACTCGTCGGATTACACCCGGAGCGCGTCGCTGCTTCGATCATGCACATATTAGAACAAGAAGCAGGAGAGGGACATGCCTTTGCGACAGTCGACTCGCTATTGCAGCGAGCACCCCGTTTGCTTGGTGAAGACCCGGGTGAACGGCTAGAACAAGCGATTGAACTGTTGCTCGCTGAAGATAAGGTCAAGCTCGAAGAAGGCTGTTTGTATTTACCGACGATCTTTTATGCCGAAGTCCGAGCGGCAAAGGAACTGGCGCGCGTCATGGCGAACGGTGCCGAACAGGAAGTCGATGTCGCGACGATCCTTGAAGCAATCGGGCATCTCGAAGAACAGTTTGGCATGGAATATGCGGCGCAACAGCGAGAAGCGATCGAGTTAGCGGTCAAAGCACCGCTGATGGTCCTGACCGGTGGACCCGGTACCGGTAAGACGACTGTTATCAAGGGAATTTTACATGCCCTGCAAGAAATTCATGATTGGCCGCTTGAGAAGAGTCGCGTCAAGACGGGAGATGTTTATCCGTACGTCCTTGTTGCACCGACCGGACGCGCCGCTAAACGTCTGTCGGAAGCAACGGACGTCCCAGCGATGACGATTCATCGTCTGTTGAAGTATGACGGAACGAATTTCCAATTAAATGAAGATCAGCCGATCACGGGGAAAGTACTGATCATCGATGAGTCGTCGATGATTGATATCTACTTGTTATCGAGTCTGCTCCGTGCTGTGCCGAACGGTATGAAAATCTTGTTCGTCGGTGACCGGGATCAATTACCATCCGTTGGTCCTGGGCAAGTGCTGGCAGACTTGATGGATACGGAAGGGATTCCCGTCGTTCGTTTGAACGTCGTCCATCGCCAAGCGGAAGATTCTTCGATTTTACGGCTCGCGCACGATTTGAAGAACCGGACGACGTCAGCTGATTTGTTATCACCACTTGCGGATCGTCGCTTTTACACTGCGTCTCCGCAAGAGACGTTACGCGGCATCTCAGCCTTCGCGGAAAAAGCACTCGCAAAAGGGTATTCGAAATTCGATGTTCAGGTTTTGGCACCGACTTACCGTGGTCAGGTCGGAATCGACGAACTGAATGTCGCCTTGCAACGCGTCTACAATCCGGAGGAACCGAAAAAACGCGAAGTCAAACAAGGCACCCGGATTTACCGGACCGGGGACAAGATTCTTCAGCTCGTCAACAATGCGGAAGAGAACGTCTATAACGGAGATATCGGCGAAATCGTCAATATCTTCTTCGCCAAAGAAAACGTCGACAAGGTGGATAAGATCATCGCCCGCTTCGACCAGACGGAAGTCGAGTACAACCGGAGTGACTGGGATCAATTCACGCATGCCTACGCGATTACGATTCACAAGGCACAAGGGTCCGAGTTCCCGATCGTCTTGATGCCGGTCTATTTCACGGGGGCATTCAAACATTCTCGAAACTTGATTTATACGGCGGTCACCCGTGCGAAGTCGAGTTTATTATTGTTCGGCGACCCACGAGCGTTTCATAAAGCGTCGCAAGAAGAGGAGCCGCGGCGCCGAACACGATTGATTGAACGACTCGGTGGGGTGACAAAGACTTGACGGATGCTGTACGATAGGTAATAATCACGATAGATGAATGGACGTAACACGTTGATGGAAGATAAGTAAAAGGAAAACTCGAGTCCAGAGAGAAGTGAATCTGCTGCAATCACTTTCTCGAGTCCCTTTGAAGCTCCTTCCGGAGTCGGGTGTAAACACCTGCGGGTCATCCCCGTTATCAGATGTTCGAGGTAAGCAATGGATTGCTTACGAACGAGGGTGGTACCACGGAAGCGATGCTTTCGTCCCTTTTCAGGGATGAAGGCATCGCTTTTTTGCGTCCAAATAAAACCAATGGGGGTAACTGTTCATGAAAGCTTTAAAACCATTAACGGGTGCACAAATCCGTCAGATGTATCTTGATTTCTTCCAAAGCAAAGGGCATGCGATCGAACCGAGTGCTTCACTCGTACCGGTCGAGGATCCATCGCTCTTGTGGATCAACTCAGGGGTTGCGACACTCAAGAAATATTTCGATGGTCGTGTCATTCCTGATAATCCACGTATCGTCAACGCACAAAAATCAATCCGGACGAATGATATCGAAAACGTCGGGAAAACAGCACGTCACCATACGTTCTTCGAGATGCTCGGAAACTTCTCTGTCGGTGATTACTTCCGTGAAGATGCAATCAAATGGGGCTGGGAACTTTTGACGAGTGATGACTGGTACGGTCTTGACCCGGAACGTCTCTCGGTCACGATTCACCCGGAAGATGACGCAGCGCGTCAAATCTGGCTTGAACTCGGTGTACCGGCTGAGCGGATCATTCCACTTGAAGATAACTTCTGGGAAATCGGTGAAGGTCCATCTGGTCCGAACACGGAAATCTTCTTCGACCGTGGACCTGCTTTTGGAGACGATCCGAACGATTCAGAACTCTATCCAGGTGGCGAAAACGAACGCTATCTCGAGATCTGGAATATCGTCTTCAGTCAGTATAACCACGATGGACACGGCAACTACACGGAACTTCCACGTAAAAACATCGATACAGGAATGGGACTTGAACGGATGGCATGTGTCATGCAGGACGTGCCGACGAACTTCGATACGGATCTGTTCATGCCGATCATTCACAAAACAGAAGAGATCAGCGGTAAAATCTACCGTGATGATTCGAAACTCGATGTAGCATTCAAAGTCATCGCAGACCACATCCGTACCGTATCATTCGCGATCGGTGATGGTGCGCTTCCTTCGAATGAAGGTCGTGGATATGTCCTTCGTCGTTTACTACGCCGTGCGGTTCGTTATGCGAAGATGCTTGGAATCGAACGTCCGTTCATGTATGAACTCGTCGATACGGTCGGGAATGTCATGGTCGACTTCTACCCACAAGTTCCAGAAAAAGCAGACTTCATCAAACGTGTCATCAAAAACGAAGAAGAACGTTTCCACGAGACACTTCATGACGGTCTTGCAATCTTGAACACGGTCGCTCAGACGGCTAAATCAAACGGTGAGCACGTCATCAGTGGCGAAGATGCGTTCCGTCTGTATGACACGTATGGTTTCCCACTCGAATTGACAGTCGAGTATGCGGAAGATCATCAGATGTCTGTTGATGAAGAAGGCTTCAAACTAGCGATGGATGCACAACGTCAGCGTGCACGTGCAGCGCGTGAAGAGAGTGGTTCGATGCAACAGCAATCGGAAGTCCTCTCAACGCTAAAAGATAAAAGTACGTTCGTCGGCTATACCGACCTTAAGGCGGATGCGAAAATCATCGCATTGTTGCATGATGGAGAACGAGTCACAGAAGTCGCTGCTGGTGAAGAAGCACAAGTCATTCTCGACATCACACCGTTCTACGCTGAAAGTGGTGGTGAAGTCGCGGATACAGGAACAATCGAAGGCAAAGACTTCGTTCTTGATGTCAAAGATGTTCAAAAAGCACCAAACGGTCAAAACTTGCATACGGTCATCGTTCGTACAGGGATCGCAACGGAAGCTGCAGACGTCGTTGCAAACGTCGAAGCAGCAGAACGTAAAGCCGTCACGAAAAACCATACAGCAACACACTTGCTTCATAAAGCATTGAAAGACACGCTCGGAACACACGTCAACCAAGCGGGATCACTTGTTTCTCCAGAACGTCTCCGCTTCGACTTCTCACACTTCGGTGCCGTGACACAAGAAGAGTTGACAAAAATCGAACAAGACGTCAACCAAGCGATCTGGGCATCATTACCGGTTGATATCGAAGAGATGAACATCGCTGATGCAAAAGCAAAAGGCGCGATGGCATTGTTCGGTGAGAAGTACGGGGAAACGGTCCGTGTCGTCTCAGCAGGCACATACTCGATTGAATTGTGTGGCGGAATCCACGTCGGAAACACTGCAGAGATCGGTCTGTTCAAGATCGTCTCAGAGTCTGGGATCGGTGCAGGTACACGCCGAATCGAAGCGGTAACGGGTGCAGGCGCATATCGTGTCATGAATCAACACTTGGAAACACTCGAACAAGCAGCAGCTGTCTTGAAGACGAAGACGACAGAAGTTCCTGTTCGCATCGAAGCACTGCAACAACAGCTCCGTGAGACGGAACGGGCGAATGAATCGTTGCAAGCAAAACTCGCGAACATCGAAGCTGCTTCATTGAAGGACGATGTTGAGGAAATCAACGGTGTGCGTGTGCTTGCGAAACGCGTCGATGTCTCAGATATGGATGCTCTTCGCGGTATGATGGACGAGTTGAAGAGCTCGCTCGGATCGGCAATCATCGTTCTCGGAAGTGCGCAAGGTGAGAAAGTCAATCTCGTCGCAAGCGTCTCAAAAGATTTAATCGACCAAGGCTATCATGCTGGTAAATTGATCAAGGAAGTCGCAACACGCTGCGGTGGTGGCGGTGGCGGTCGCCCTGACATGGCTCAAGCTGGTGGAAAAGATGCGTCGAAATTAGAAGAAGCACTCGCGTACGCTTCACAATACGTGCAATCACTGGCATAATAGAAACGTAGTGTATATGAAAGAGGTGATGAACGTGAGTCAGATGGATCAAACGATGAAATTCAACTTTCCGGAAGACGATAACAAAGCAGCGACACGTGATGTGTTGTTGACGGTCTATCATGCTTTAGAAGAAAAAGGATATCATCCGATCAACCAAATCGTCGGCTATCTCCTTTCAGGAGATCCTGCTTACATTCCTCGTCATAATGACGCACGTAATTTAATTCGTAAGATTGAACGCGACGAATTGCTCGAAGAACTCGTGAAATCTTATTTGGCGGAGAGTGGAAATTCAAAATGAAACGTGCAATGGGACTAGATGTCGGTTCGAAGACGATTGGGGTAGCGGTCAGTGACTTGATGGGCTGGACGGCGCAAGGCGTCGAGACGGTCAAGTGGACGGAACCGGATTACCCAGAAGCCTTCAAACGGCTCGATGTCATCATGAAGACATACAATGTCGAAATCCTAGTCATTGGTCTTCCGAAAAACATGAACGGTTCCATCGGTCCCCGCGCAGAAGCAAGTGAAGCTTTTGCGAAGGAAATCGAACAGCATACCGGGCTTGAAGTCGTCTTCATGGATGAACGGTTGACGACGATGCAAGCAGAACGGATGCTGATCGATGCCGATGTCAGCCGTAAAAAGCGTAAACAAGTCATCGATAAGATGGCTGCCGTCATGATCCTGCAATCGTACTTGGATCGGACGAACCGATGAAGGGGGAGAAACCGATGGCTGAAGAAAAACGTCAGTATCTCTTTCCAGATGAAGAGGGCGGCGAACATCTTTTCGAAGAATGGTACCGTTACTCGAGTGAACGTACAGGAAAAACCTATCTGTTTCTTGAAATGATCGGTAACCCTGACGAAGGAGCAGATGATCTGATCATCTGTGAGATCGATGAATATGGAGAAGGCGAAGATGATTTCGAATTGAGCCTGATCGATGAAAATGATGAGCAAACTTGGGATGAACTCGAGCTTGCGTTAAAGGAGCGGATCACTGATGCAACAGAATGAACCAACACGTTACGTAATTCCGGACGGCGAAGGAAATGATTTCGAATTCGTAGAACGTCTGCGTTACGAAAGCCCACGTTCGAGTAAGACATACATCTTCCTTGAGCCAATCGGAGCAGACTATGACGAAGCAGAAGAAGTCGATATCTTCGTTTACGAACTTGACGAATACGGTGATGGAGACAACGACTTCAACCTCGTACCGATCGATGAAGATGATACAGCGACTTGGGATGAAATCGAAGAAGTCTTTAACACGCTCGAAGATCAGTTAGACTAATCCGACTCATGACAGGTGACGTCGTAAGAGACTTTCTCTTACGATGTCACCTTGTTTTAAGAGAAAAAGGAGGAACCGATGGAGAACGAATGGAAGCAAAATGCCGAAATCGAAAAAAGGCGACGCCGGACATCACGGCGGATTACGCTAATCATCCTTTCTGTATTGTTGACGATTTTTCTAGTTGCCAGTGCGGTCGTCTATGTCTTTTTGAAAAATGCGCTTGAACCAGTCGATGAAGCAGCGACGAAATCCGTCAAAGTCGAAGTTCCTTTAGGAGCAGGGACGAGTACGATTGCTTCCTTACTAAAGGAAAAAGACTTGATTGCGAACGAGACGATTTTCCGTTATTACGTCCGTTATAAGAATGAATCGTCATTCCAGGCGGGTACGTATACACTGTCACAAGCCATGTCCCCGGATGAAATCATCAATGAATTAAAGACGGGAACGGTCATGAAGGCAGCGGATGTGAAAATCACGTTACCTGAAGGCATCACGATGGATCGTCAAATCGCTTTGATCGCGAAAGCAACGAACTTCAAGGAAGAGACGGTCCGTAAAGAATTGACGGATGCGACATTCATCGACAGCATGATTGAAAAATATCCGATGTTGACGGATGAAGTGAAAAAAGATGGTGTCCTGTATGCACTTGAAGGGTACCTCTTCCCAGCAACGTATGAGTTTGATAAAGGAAAAAGCATTGATCAAATCGTCGAGACGATGCTCGATGAAACAGAAAAAGTCTACGATGAGAATGCGGATGCCATTCAAAAGTCAGGCATGACCTTCCATGAAGTGCTCAGTCTCGGTTCCATGGTCGAGCGCGAAGCGGCGACACCAGATGATCGTCGTGAAATCGCTGGTGTCTTCAAAAATCGATTGGATGACGGCATGAAGTTACAGTCGGATCCAACAGTTTGGTATGGTACAGGCGAAAATACGGCTTTAACGACGCTGAAGGATCTTGAGAATAACTCGAAGTACAATACGTACAAGTACGAAGGGATTCCGATCGGTCCGATTTCAACGGTCAGCAAAGATTCGGTACTTGCCGTATTAAATCCGAATAAAACGAAATATGTCTATTTCTTCGCACGTCCACCAAGTGATAAACATCCACGAGGACAGATTCTATACGAAGAGACATATGAAGAACATCAACGAAACGTCGTTAAGTATAAGCCGGAATGGGTGGAATACGAAGCGAGTAAAGAGCAATGAGCAACGGGTTGGGTTGAAGCGGGAAGTTCGCTTCAAGTCAACCTGTTTATGCGGAAGAGGGAGTGAATGGCGTGAATGATTTCACGACCTATGTCGAATCAATGATTCATCCTCGAGATGCTCTGTTAGAAGAAATGGAGCGTTATGCGGAAGAACATCATATACCAATCATCGAACTGACAGGTTCCGAAGTCTTGTTATCGCTCTTGCGATTACAACAACCGAAGCGCATTCTAGAAGTCGGAACCGCAATCGGATATAGTGCGATTCGGATGGCCCGTGCGCTACCGGATGCGCGCATTACGACGATTGAACGGAATGCAAAGCGGTATGAAGAAGCAAAAACCTTCATCGCCCGGTCAGATGTGGCGGATCGGATTGACATCATTTTTGGTGATGCAGTAGAATTAGCCGAAACGCTTGAAGACCAGTTCGATGCGGTCTTCATTGATGCAGCTAAAGGACAGTATAAAAAATTCTTTGCAGGATATGGGCGACTCATTCCTGAGGGCGGTGTACTCTATACGGATAATCTCTTCTTACACGGAGATGTTCTCGAGTCTGATCCGAAGACATTCGATCGAAGAAGACGTCGACTCGTGCGTCTCGTCAAGGAATTCACGGTCTGGATGATGGAACAAGAACAATACGATACGACGATTTTTCCGCTCGGTGACGGTGTATCCGTCAGTCGGAAAAAGTCGAAATGATGGAGGAACGAATGACATGCAAAAACCGGTAGTAATTGGCGTAGCGGGCGGAACGGGTTCAGGGAAGACGACGGTGGCACGTTCACTCGTCGATGCGTTCCCAAGTGAATCAATCGTCATGATTGAGCAGGACGCGTATTATAAAGATCAAAGTGATTTATCAATGGAGGAGCGGTATCAGACAAACTATGATCACCCGTTCGCTTTTGATAATGGTCTGTTGATTGAGCACATTCAGTCGCTCCGTGAAAACATTGCCGTTGAAAAACCGGTATATGACTATGTCGCCCACACGCGGGCACAAGAAACGATTCGTCTCGAACCACGCGATGTCATCATCGTAGAAGGAATTTTAGCGCTTGAAGACGAACGGTTACGGGAACTAATGGATATCAAGGTGTTCGTCGATACGGATGCGGACGTTCGCATTCTGCGTCGGATGCAACGTGATATCAACGAACGTGGACGTTCGATCGACTCAGTCGTTGAGCAGTACACGAACGTCGTTCGTCCGATGCATCTGCAGTTCTGTGAACCAACAAAACGGTATGCGGATATCATCGTACCGGAAGGCGGCGAGAATCATGTCGCGATCGATTTACTCGTGACGAAGATTCGAGCGATTCTTGATTATCGTTCAGCACTCGATCAAAGAGGATATTGATTCCAAAAAAGATGTGAATATACTATACTAGTGGAATAAAAAGGAGCGTGACAAAAATGGCAGAAAAGCAATACTACATGACGCTTGAAGGTAAAGCGAACATTGAAAATGAATTGAATGAATTGAAGTCAGTCCGCCGGAAAGAAGTCGTCGAGAACATCAAGATCGCCCGTTCGTTCGGTGACCTTTCAGAGAACGCTGAGTACGATTCAGCAAAAGAAGAGCAAGCGATGGTCGAAGGCCGGATCGCTCAACTTGAAGAGATGCTTCGTAATGTTGCCATCATCTCAGAAGAAGAGAAGGATATCTCGGTCGTCGGTATCGGAACGACGGTAACTTTCTTAAGTGTCGAAGATAACGAAGAAGATACGTATACGATCGTCGGTAGTGCCGAAGCAGATCCGTTCACGGGTAAAATCTCGAACGAATCACCAATCGCGAAAAGTTTAATGGGGCACCAAGTCGGAGATCAAGTCTCTGTACCAGCACCAGGCGGCGAATACGCAGTAAAAATTACATCGATCAAATAAAGAACACAGGAGCCGGAGCAATCCGGCTTTCTGTTTGATGGAGGAATGAATTATGCCAATCGCAATCATCGGCGCAATGGAAGAGGAAGTCAACTTATTGCGTAATGAGTTATCAGAACGTAAAGATACAGTCATCGCAAACTATCATTTTTATGAAGGGCTTTTAAATAGCGTTCCTGTCGTCATCTTGAAGTCAGGAATCGGGAAAGTGAACGCTGCGATCGGGACGACATTATTGCTAGACCACTACAAACCAAGTGCTGTCATCAATACGGGCTCAGCAGGTGGATTCAAGGAAGGCTTAACGGTCGGGGATGTCGTCGTCTCAACAGAAGTACGTCACCACGACGTCGACGTGACGGCATTTGGATACGAATATGGTCAGGTACCTGGAATGCCAGCTGCCTATCAAGCAGATCCGAAGCTTGTTGCAACGGCAGAAGCCGTCATCGAGCGGATGGATGCGATTCGCGTCGTTCATGGATTAATTGCGACAGGCGATTCATTCATCCACGATTCAGAGCGCTCTGCTCAAATCAAGGCGCACTTCCCAGAAGTCGCAGCCGTCGAGATGGAAGCAGCACCAATCGCACAAGTCTGTCATCAGTTCGGTGTTCCGTTCGTCGTAACGCGTTCGATTTCAGATAGCGCCAATGAAGAAGCGTCACTCTCGTTTGATGAATTCCTCGAGATTGCGTCAATCAATTCCGCTAAAATGGTCATGGAAGTCGTACGGACGTTAGCAGAATGAGGTATGGGGGAAGGGCAAGGGAGACCATGCTCTTCCTTTTTTCTTTGACAAAAGCATATTAACGCTTTATATTAGTACCAGATACTAATAACAAAAGGGGATGCCTTATGAAGATCGGGATTGTAGGATTAGGAACGTCTTTGCCGTCACGCCGCGTGACGAACGATGAATTAGCAACGACGCTCGATACGAGCGATGAATGGATTCGGACACGGACAGGAATCGGGGCACGACGAATTGCAGCCGATGATGTGGATGTAACAGACTTAGCGACAGAAGCGGCTCAGAAGGCACTCGATGATGCTGGATTGACAGTAGAGGACATCGGCTTGATCGTTGTCGGAACGGCAACAGGACGTGCGTTCCCTTCTACAGCCTGTATCGTTCAAGAGCGTCTTGGAGCACGAGGGGCGACCGCTTTTGATATCAGTGCGGCCTGTAGTGGATTCATCTTCGCATTACAAACAGCTGCAAGCATGTTATCAACAGTCGAAGGGAAACATGCACTTGTCATCGGTGCTGAAAAAATGTCGAGTATCGTTGACTGGTCAGACCGGTCGACAGCGATTTTATTCGGGGATGGTGCAGGGGCAGTCGTCATCGGACAAACTGAGCAAGAGGGATTAAATGCTTTTGAACTCGGAACAGACGGACGTGGAGCCCATCTGTTGTTTAAGGATATCGATGGACCAATCGAGATGAACGGTCGCGAAGTCTTTAAGTTCGCCGTTCGTAAATTACCGGAAATCGTTGAGAAGGTCATTCAAAAAGCAGACAGCACGCTTGAAGATGTCGATATCTTGATTCCGCATCAGGCGAACCTACGCATCATCGATGCAGCGTGCGAACGACTGCATATTCCGCAAGAAAAAGTCATCGTTACGATCGATGAGCATGCGAATACATCTGCTGCTTCGATCCCACTCGCACTCGAAGAAGCACGTAAGCAAGGTCGTCTGACACCAGGTACGAAACTTGTACTTGCTGGCTTCGGTGCCGGATTGACTTGGGGAGCAGCATACATTACTTGGACTAAAGGAGAGAACACATAAGATGATAAGAAAACGCGTTGTAGTCACAGGAATCGGAGCACTGACACCAATCGGGAACGATGCCAATACATTCTGGGAATCATTAAAAGAAGGAACGAACGGGATTCGACCGATGGAGCGTCTCGATATCGATGAATATCCAACAAAGGTCACTGGCGAATTGCAAAACTTCGACGTGACAGAATTCATCGAGGCGAAAGAAGCACGCAAGATGGACCGCTTCGTTCATTACTCACTTGTCGCAAGCATGGAAGCTGTAAAAGATGCTGGAATTGATATCAAGTCGATTGCTGAACGTGCAGGTGTCTGGATTGGATCAGGAATCGGTGGCGTGGAGACAATCGAGAAACAAGCGAAAATCTACTTTGAACGTGGACACCGTCGTGTCAGCCCGTTCTTCATTCCGATGATGATTCCGAACATGGCAAGCGGTCAGGTATCAATCTATACCGGAGCCAAGGGACCGAATAACTGTTCTGTCACAGCATGTGCTTCAGGAACGAATGCCATCGGGGAAGCACTTCGTGTCATCGAACGGGGCGATGCAGATGTCATGATCGCTGGTGGTGCGGAAGCGCCGATCACGAACTTAGCATTTGCTGGTTTTTGTGCCAACAAAGCGATGTCAACGAACCACGATCCTGAGACGGCAAGCCGTCCATTTGACGAAGGACGTGACGGATTCGTCATGGGAGAAGGAGCAGGAATCTTAATTCTTGAAGAATATGAGCATGCAGTAGCTCGTGGTGCGAAAATCTATGCAGAGGTCAGTGGGTATGGATTAACAGCTGATGCGTACCACATCACAGCTCCGGATCCAGACGGAGACGGTGGAGCACGCGCGATGGCGATGGCGATTCAAGATGCGGGCATCACTCCGGAGGCAGTCGGATACATCAATGCTCATGGAACGAGTACACCAATGAACGACATCCTTGAAACAAAAGCGATCCACAGTGTCTTCGGTGAACAAGCGAAACAACTCGTCGTCAACTCGACGAAATCGATGATCGGTCACTTACTTGGTGGAGCAGGTGGCGTCGAGGCAATTGCGACGATTAAATCATTACAAGAACAAACAGTTCACCCGACGATTCATCTCAAACAGCCGAGCGAAGGCTGTGATCTCGATTATGTGACAGAAGGTTCACGTCACGTCGAAATGACTTATGCGCTCAGCAACTCGCTTGGGTTCGGTGGACACAACGCATCACTCGTCTTCAAACGGTATGAAGCTTAAGCTCAAGCGACTCCCTTGAAACATCAAGGGGGTCGCTTTTTTGATGAAATTCTGATTCAATAGAGAAATGCGTGTTTGACGCAGAAAGGAGTCGTTTATGACTAACATCACAAGAAAAACATCAATCCTGATATTGATCTTATTTTTATTGATTGGTCTCAGTGGTACGCTCATATATCGTCTATCATCATCTCAAAAGACCAAAACAGATCAGGAGACCCAAGCAGTGAAGGTTGAATTAATTGAATCATCACTCCCGAAGACATCCGATATTGCGTTAGCGACAGATAGTCGTTCTCAGACACTGTTAGCACAACTGTATGAAGGATTATATGTCTTTACTTCTGGGACATCCGTCCGTCGAGGATTAGCACAGGATATGTCAGTCTCAAAGGATCGTCTGACGTATACGATTCAACTCAAACAAACGAAAAATGCGCAGGGTCAGCCGATCACGGCACAAGACTTTGTCGATAGTTTCCGACGTGTCGCAGCTAATAAAACGAATTCTCCTTATGGTTTTTTATTTGAAGTGTTTGAAAATGGACGTGCCGTCAATGACGGAAAAATGAAGCCAGAGTGTTTAGGTGTAAAGGCGAAAGGACGCAATCAACTTATCATCACGTTGAATCAGCCGGTTTCGAATCTAAAGGAATTACTTGCGATGTCCGTCTTCTATCCACAACCGGAATCAAAGAAGTGGGAAGAACTTGTTGGAAATGGTGCATTTACACTAGAAAAAATGTCGAAAAGCGGATATACGCTTAAGAAAAATGATCAGTATCATCAGCAAAACGTTGTTACAGTAGCGAAAATAGAAAGCCGTATCATTCCCGATCATCAGACGCAATGGAGTTCGTATAAGAAAAACAAGGCGGCTATCCTTCCATTACAAGAAAGTGTCGAAACACAAGGTGATCAGGTTTCACGACCGACCTATCAAAAAAAGCGGAGTGGTGTCTTTTATATCGCCTTTAATCAAAAAAATGACACGTTCCGCGATACGACACTCCGAAAACGAATTGCTTACGCCTTGATGGAAAAAGAATCGGTTCAACTTCCTTTAGGGTATGCAGGTATTCCGACGAATCGATTCGTCGTCACTGATACGAACGTATTGATGTCAAAATCCGTTCAAGAGAAACCTGAAAAATCACAAGAACACAGTAAACAACAAATTGAGATGCTTAATTTTGATGATCCACAAGCAAAACGGATTGGGGAACAACTCGAAACCTATCTTGAGAAACAAATACCTGAGATTGATATCGTTCTTAAACCAGTTGCGATTGAAGAGAAGATTGATAAAGAACAGTTAGCTCAGTATGCGATGACTTTGACTGGATGGATGCCAGATTATCCAGGACCGCTAGCCTATTTAAATCAATTCGTCTCAGACAATCCTTTAAATTCGGTGAATTATCAATCCAAGGTATACGACCAGACAGTTGAAAAAGCACGAAAAGAAAAAGAGATAAAACGAAAACAAGCACTCTATCATCAAGCCGAAAAACGGTTAATCCATCAGGATGCTGTCGTCGTTCCTTTGTATCAGACGACTGAGAAATTATATGTTTCTGATACGATTCAAGGAATTGAAGTACCGATTTATGGACCGGAATACCTACTCCGCTCGATGAAAATTTTAAAATAATCACTTAACTGGGACCATTATTTCTTAAGGTCCCAGTCTTTTTTTTGAAAAAATATTTAGAAAAATCGGATAAAAGGTTTGCAAAATTATCAGAACATTGTAAACTATTTGTAACGAAGGGTTTGATTCGAATATAGTAATTCTTTTTTTTTCGGTCAAAAACCTGACAGTATCATTTTTTTAGAAACCTAGGGGGGTCATCGTAACATGAAGAAGAAAAGCTTTGCTTTAGCTACATCGGTAGCACTCGTATCAAGTGCGTTCCTCGCAGCTTGTTCGACAACGGATTCAGGCGACAAATCGGGCGACACTGGTTCAGACAAAAAATCTAGTGATCAAACACTTAACTTGATCGAAGGTTCGGATATCCCGACACTTAACCCGACGACTTCTACAGATGCAGTTTCATTCAACGTGTTGAACAACACGATGGAAGGTCTTTACCGTCTTGATGACAAGCAGCAGCCAACACCAGGTATCGCTGAGAGTCATACAGTCTCAGATGACAAATTAACATACACGTTCAAATTACGTGATGCAAAATGGTCTGATGGTACACCACTTACGGCAAAAGATTTCGAATATGCATGGAAAGAAGTTCTAAATCCTGAAAACGCTTCACAGTATGCATACGTCTTCTACAATATCGAAGGTGCAGAAGAGTACAATACGAAAAAAGGCGATCGTGATGCTGTCGGTGTTAAAGCAGTCGATGACAAAACGCTCGAAGTTAAGTTAAAAGCACCTGCAGATTACTTCCTCGGACTCACTGGATTCGGACCATTCATGCCGAAATCAGAAGAACTCTCGAAGAAAATCGGGAAAGACTTCGGTTCGACTGCAGACAAGGCGCTCTACAACGGACCATTCAAGTTAACAGAATGGACACGTGAACAAGGCTGGAAAATGGTTAAAAACGATAACTACTGGGATAAAGATGCCGTCAAACTTAAAACGATCAACGTTAAGGTCGTTAAAGAGACAGCGACAGGTGTTAACCTTTACGAAAAAGGTGACATCGACCGTACAGGTCTAACTTCTGAGTTCGTTGCTCAGTACAAAGACAATAAAGAATTTAAAACAAAAGGTGAATCAACGATCTTCTACCTTAACCTCAACACAAAGGTAAAAGCGCTTGATAATGAAAAAATCCGTCGCGCCATCGATATGGGTTACAACAAAAAAGGAATCACGGATGTCATCCTTGCAAACGGATCACTTCCAGCAAACTACCTCGTACCAAAAGATTTCGCAAAAGATGCTGACGGAAAAGATTTCCGCGACAAGTATCCGGCATTCAACGAATACAATGCCGATGAAGCGAAAAAACTCTGGGAAGAGGGTCTCAAAGAAATCGGTCAAAAATCGGTTGATCTTGAGCTCTTGAACTACGATAGCGACGATGCTAAGAAAATCGGTGAGTTCTTGAAAGGGGAACTTGAGAAAAACCTTCCAGGTATGAAGGTTACGATCAAACAACAACCATTCAAAAACAAACTTGATCTTGAAAACAAAGGTGATTTCGAGTTCTCATTCGCTGGCTGGGGTCCTGACTACCAAGATCCAATGACGTTCCTCGATCTCTTCGTCACGGGCGGACCATACAACCGTGGTAAATGGTCGGACAAAGAGTACGATAAACTCATCAAAGATGCACAAACTCAAACAGATGCAACAAAACGTTGGTCTGAACTACAAGAAGCTGAGAAAATCCTTCTTGATTCAGCAGCAATCTCACCTGTTTATCAGCGTGGACGTGCATTCCTCGTTAAACCATACGTCAAAGGAGTCGTCGAGCATAACTTCGGCGCAGACTTCTCTTACAAATGGGCTTCAATCGAAGGAAAATAAGCAAAATAAAAACTACTTCCGATTTGATTCGGAAGTAGTTTTTTGTTTGGAAATATCAAAAAAGACCGGAGCATTCCGATCTCTTTTGGAGAAAATCTTATTTTTTTACTTTGGCACGCTTCCGCTGTAAGCCCATTGCCTTTTCGATTTTCGCGAGTTTTTTGGCAGCGACTGCTTCTGCGCGATCACGTCCAGCGTCAAGAATTTGATCGAGTTCTTCAGAATCAATCAATTCATAATAGCGCTGTTGAATCGGTTCGAGTTCCGCAATGATCGCTTCTGCGACATCTGCTTTGAATGTTCCATAATTCGAGCCCTCGTATTTTGCTTCAAGAGCTGGAATCGAGATACCAGCGAGTAGGGAATAGATCTCAAGTAAATTCGACACACCTGGTTTGTTTTCACGATCGAATTTTACGATGCCTTCTGAGTCTGTGACAGCTGATTTCACTTTTTTACGAATGACATCTGGTGCGTCAAGCATCGAGATGAAGCCTTTCGGATTTTGATCAGATTTTGACATCTTTTTATCTGGCGTCGTCAAACTCATGATCCGTGCACCTGATTCAGCAATGATCGGTTCTGGTAATGTGAACGTCTCATAATAGCGGCTATTAAATCGTTGGGCTAAATCGCGCGTTAACTCAATGTGTTGTTTTTGATCGTCACCGACCGGAACGAGTTCCGCGTCGTAGAGAAGGATATCAGCTGCCATGAGTGTTGGGTAGACGAACAACCCTGCTCCAATCCGCTCTTTTCCTTGTGATTTATCTTTATACTGTGTCATACGCTCGAGCTCACCCATCCCGGAGAGACACGTCAACATCCAGCCGAGTTGCGCATGGGCTTTGACTTCTGATTGAATGAAGATCGTTGATTTTTCTGGGTTCAGACCACTTGCGATATAAAGTGCAGCAAGGGCGCGTGTATTGTTCATCAGTTCGACACGATCGATATCGACCGTGATCGAGTGCAAGTCGACGACACAATAATACGCATCATGACCGTCCTGTAAGTTCACGAAGTGTTTCATCGCACCTAAGTAATTTCCGAGCGTCACTGTTCCTGTTGGTTTGATACCTGAGAAAATCGTTTTCATAATGAAATCCCTCCAAATAATAAAATCAAAATAAAAAACGCCCCTTGAAAATCAAGGGACGATTCATCGCGTTGCCACCCAAGTTGCTATTTACATAGCCGCTTCATTTGCTGTAATGGGCAAACCCATCTGACTCTACTTGATTCGAATCAGCCACTCGAAAGTCCATTCACGTAGGCATCACCTGTCCATTTCCAGCACCATGGACTCTCTGAAAGGGATGTACCTAAGTTACTACTCTTTGTCGTCGTGTTTTCTTGTTTGATTAGTTTGAGTTTACCATACCTGAGATAGAGCGTCACGTTGATTTCGTTTAAAAATAGGAGATGATCAGCGAGACGACGATGAAGATGACACCGCTTGAGACGTAGGGTTTCGTCCGTGCTGAAGCACGGCGTTGCTTTTTGCGAAGCACTTCTTCCTCCTCGTCTTCATCTTCGTAATAATCTCCATCAATCTCTCGCAACTTTGCTTCCCGCTGCTTTTTGAATCCAGCTGTCATGCCGCGGAAGAAGCCGTTAGCAGACATATTCGAGAAGAATCCTACTGCAACTAACAAGAATCCTGCTATGAATAAACCACCAGACAGATGATACAAGATGCTGTGAGTCGAATCCGTCATAGTTGCCCAAATCGTGTAAAGCAGAACAAGAATGACCGCAACGATGACCGGTCGGAAATACGTCGATCGCATGAAAATCCCCCTTTACGTACATAGATATTCTTAGTATACGAAACTTTTAACGCTGTTACGAATCGGTAACAAACGAATGATGCAAAATAGCAAATAGTGTGACTATTCACTTGACGTTAATGCTATTCTCACATAAAATCAATTTATCACTTCGTTTAAGTTTTTGAAACTAGGTCAATGCATTTTGGGGAATACATTGCAGTTTCGACGGGACGTTATTGATGTCATAGGCATTATGGCAACTTGGAAATTGAAAAGGAGATGACTTACCGATGAAGAAAAAAACAGTCGGTCTCGCTTTATCAGTCATGCTTGCAGGAAGCGCTGTGCTTGCTGGATGTTCGACAGGTGGCGGAGACAAAGATTCAGGTTCGACAGACGGCAAGAAAAATCTACGTTTAACGGACACTTCGGATATTACGACAGTGGACCCAGCGAAAGCTACGGATTCCGTCGCTTTCAACATGATCGGAAACACGATGGAAGGTCTTTATCGTTTAGACAAGGACGGAAAAGCGATTCCAGCACTTGCAGAAAAAACGGATATCTCAAGCGACAATTTGACGTATACGTTCACGCTTCGTGATTCGAAATGGTCAGACGGTTCACCCGTCAAAGCACAAGATTTTGAATTCGCGTGGAAACGTGCTGCTGATCCAAAAACAGGTTCTAGTTACTCATACATCTTTGACACGTTAAAAAACGGCGCTGATGTTACACAAGGTAAAAAGCCTGTTGATGAACTCGGTGTTAAAGCAATCGATGATAAAACGTTAGAAGTAAAACTCGAGCGTCCAGCTCCGTATTTCCTCTCACTGACATCGTTCGGTACGTATACACCGATCAGTGAAGACTTCTACAAGAAAAACGAAAAAGACTTCTCGCTCAAACCAGATAAATTGCTTTATAACGGGCCTTTCGTTTGGGAATCTTGGAAAACGGATTCAAAACGTGTCCTGAAGAAAAACGACAACTACTGGGATAAAGATGCTGTCAAACTCGACGAAGTCACGATCAGTGTCGTTAAAGATACGTCAACAGTCGCAAACTTGTATGATTCAAATGAAATTGATTACGCAGGTCTGACTTCAGAGCAAGTTGAAGCTTACAAATCGAAGCCTGAATTCAAGACAGCGCTTCGTTCTTCAATCGCTTATCTGAAGTTCAATAACGAAGATGCAACGATGAAAGATGTCAATGCACGTAAAGCAATCGCTCGTGCGATCGATCCAAAAGGTATCACGGATACGCTTCTTGCGAATGGTTCAATTCCAACAACAAGCTTCATTCCAAAAGACTTTGTCAAGGATGCATCAGGTAAAGACTACACGAGCGACATCAACTGGTTCGATCGTGACGCGAAAGAAGCAGCAGATCTTTGGAAAAAAGCAAATGGCGATAAGAAAACGACGATTGAATTGCTTTCGTTCGATAGTGAAGATGCGAAGAAAATCGGTGAGTACATGAAAGGTCAAATCGAGAAGAATCTTCCGAACGTCACTGTCTCAATTAAGCAACAGCCGTTCAAGAACAAACTCGATCTTGAAGCAAAAGGAGATTACCAAATCTCTTACTCACTTTGGGGTCCGGATTACCAAGATCCAATGTCTAACCTGTCCATCTTCGAATCAACGAACAGTCAAAATGACGTGAAGTACAAATCAGCTGCGTATGATAAATTATTAAACGCGGCAAACGACGAGTCAGATTTGACGAAGCGTTTAGATTTGTTCAAACAAGCTGAGGCACAATTGATTGAAAAAGATCAAGCCATCGCACCAATCTATCAAGCTGGTTCTGCATACTTGAGCCGTCCATCGGTTAAAGATTTTAACCGTCAATTGTTCGGAGCAGATTTCCAATACAAATATGTTGATGTGAAGTAATCGAGAACGGGAGCGTCCCTAAGTCAGTTCGGGTGCGCTCCTGTTTTATACTACTTTGAATGAACGGAAACTCATTTTTAGCGGAAATGTGAAATTTTCGTAAAAAAGTGGTTCTAATTACTTTGTTAGCAAAGTATAATGAAACCAAACGAAAAATTCTGACTATTGGACGACATTAAAAAAGCGTCTGATCGAACATCGAATCAAAGCACAATTAAAAAGAATTTTAAATTTTTATAACAAAATTCTTGAATGTTCCGACAATTGTGGGTCATACTGATTTTATTGATGTTTCGAAAAAACAGAAAATCTTTATAGGGGGTGCCATCTTATGGGCCGTTATTTAGCTCAACGCCTGGTTTACGGCGTATTGACGTTTTTACTCATCGCTTCGTTCACTTTCTTCCTGATGGATCTGCTACCAGGTTCACCATTCCAGAACCAGGAGAAACTTTCTCCTGAACAGTTGAATATCCTTCGGGATAAGTACAATTTGAATGATCCACTACCACAACGCTATGCAGCGTACATGGTTAACTTATTCCAAGGAGACCTTGGTGTATCGTTCAAATATGACAGCCGTCCAGTTACGGATTTAATTTCTGAACGAATTGGACCATCGGCTCAACTTGGAGTTCAAGCACTCGTACTTGGTGTACTCTTAGGTCTCGTACTTGGTGTAGTTGCTGCACTTCGTCACAACACAGTTGTCGACTACGGAGCAATGTTCATCTCGGTTCTCGGGATTTCAGTACCATCTTTCGTATTTGCCTCACTCCTTCAGTATTATGTCGGCGTGAAATGGGGCGCTTTGCCAGTAGCGTTCTGGGAAAGTCCGGCGCATACGATTCTACCAACGATTTCGTTGTCTCTTGGGGTCACCGCCTCGATTGCCCGATTCGTAAGGACGGAAATGCTTGAGGTTACAGGTCAGGATTACGTCACGTTAGCTAAAGCAAAAGGCCTAGATGGTCAATCAATCACTTGGAAACACATGGTTCGGAATGCATTGATTCCTGCTATTACGATTCTTGGACCTATGACTGCTGCATTGATCACAGGTACATTTGTCATCGAAAAAATCTTTGCTGTACCTGGACTTGGTGAGTTGTTCGTATCGTCAATCACACAAAATGACTATACAGTTATCATGGGTACGACGCTGTTCTTCTCGGCAATCTTCATTCTCATGATTTTAATCGTCGACTTGCTATACGGTGTCGTTGATCCACGGATTCGTTTGGGGGGTAGTAAATAATGGCTGAACAAAATTCAAATGCAAAAGCGGAACAGTTCGATTCATCGTTATTTCAACAAGTCGAGTTCAATGAACAAGCCGGTGAACGAATTGCCGGTAAAAGCTTAAACTTTTGGCAGGATGCTTGGATGCGCTTGCGTAAAAACAAAGCAGCGATCATTTCTCTTGTCTTGATCATCGTGATTGCCATCATGTCATTAGCGGGTCCTGCAATCTCTGGTAAAGATGCTTATACCCAAACAATCACTCAAGCTAAACTTCCACCTAAAGTAACAGGATTAGAGTGGGCTGGCTTTGATGGTATGGCAACACTTGGTGAGACACCAATCGATTTTTATAAACAAAAACAAGTAAAAGAAAATTATTGGTTTGGTACGGACCACCTTGGTCGTGATCTTTGGTCACGTGTCTGGGAAGGGACGAAAATTTCACTCTTCATCGGTTTGATGGCAGCGCTCATTGACGTTCTCGTCGGTGTCACATACGGTGGTATTTCAGCTTATTACGGCGGTCGTGTCGATAATATCATGCAACGGATCGCGGAAATCCTGACAGGGGTACCGAACTTAATCTTGATCATCCTCTTCATCTTGATTCTTGAACCAGGAATCACGACGATCATCCTCGCGATGACGATTACTGGTTGGATCGGGATGAGTCGACTTGTTCGTGGTCAAATCCTGAAACTAAAGAACCAAGAATTCGTTCTCGCAGCACGTACACTTGGTGCTTCTAGCGCACGTTTAGTCTTCAAGCATTTGATTCCAAATACCTTGGGTACAATCATCATCTCGCTCATGTTCACGATTCCTGGGGCAATCTTCTTCGAAGCTTTCCTAAGCTTCATCGGTCTTGGGCTTGCACCACCGCAACCGTCGCTTGGTACACTGATCAATGAAGGGTACAAAGAACTTAAGACGTTTCCTTTCTTGCTCGTCGTTCCATCGACAGTGCTCGTACTCCTCATGATCAGCTTCAACATGTTGGCAGATGGATTACGTGATGCGTTCGATCCACGTCTACGTCGCTAACAAATATTAGATTAGAGAGGAGCTCATCCAAAATGGAAACAATCTTGTCAGTCCGCGACCTGAACGTCGCTTTCCATACGTACGCCGGGACGGTACAAGCCGTCCGCGGAGTATCGTTCGATTTAAAAAAAGGTGAAACACTCGCAATCGTTGGTGAGTCCGGTTCTGGTAAATCGGTTACTTCAAAAGCCATCATGCGTCTGATTCCAAATCCGCCAGGTGAAATCACAAAAGGTGAGATCTTATTCGAAGGTCGCGATTTGGTTAAGCTTTCTGATAAAGAAATGCAAAAAGTACGCGGTCGTGATATCGCAATGATCTTCCAAGATCCAATGACATCACTTAATCCGACAATGACGATCTACAAACAGATTGCCGAAGGTTTAAAACGTCACCAAGGATTGACAGGTGATGCTGCTAAAAAACGTACGCTTGAATTACTGACGCTTGTAGGGATTCCAAACCCAGAAGCACGTCTGAAACAATATCCACACCAATTGTCTGGTGGGATGCGTCAACGGATCGTCATCGCAATCGCACTTGCTTGTAATCCGAAAGTCTTGATTGCCGATGAGCCGACGACAGCACTCGATGTTACGATTCAAGCGCAAATCCTTGAGTTATTGAAAGACATTCAACAAAAAACGGGTACAGCGATCATCTTCATTACGCACGATTTAGGCGTTGTAGCGAACATGGCCGATCGTGTAGCGGTCATGTATGCAGGTAAATTAATTGAGAAGGGTACAGTCGATGAGATTTTCTACGAGCCACGTCATCCATATACTTGGGGACTCCTTGGTTCAATGCCACGTCCATCGGATGACCGTTCACAAGATTTACCGGCGATTCCAGGAACACCACCTAACTTACTTCATCCACCAGTCGGTGACGCGTTTGCACCACGAAATAAATATGCAATGAAGATTGATTTTGAAAAAGAACCTCCTTTCTTCAAAATTACAGATACTCACGAAGCGGCGACATGGTTGCTCCACCCACAAGCACCGTATGTTGAGCCACCACTTGCAATTCGGGATCTGGCGTTGAAATACCGCCCAGATAGCGTATTCGCGAAATCGCTTCTGAAAGGCGGTCTGAAATAATGGAAAACCGTAATAAATTACTTGAAGTAAAAAACTTGAAGCAACACTTCAACATTGGACGCGGACGTGTCGTTAAAGCGGTTGATGGTTTATCATTCGATATCTATGAAGGCGAAGTACTTGGTCTTGTAGGTGAATCGGGTTGTGGTAAATCAACGACTGGTCGCTCAATCATCGGATTGTATGAGGCGACAGACGGCGAAGTCATGTTCAAAGGTGAAAACGTTCATGGTAAAAAGTCGCGTAAAGATAAACTGAAGTTCAACCGTGCTATGCAAATGATTTTCCAAGACCCTTATGCGTCACTTAACCCACGGATGACAGTCGGTGATATCATCGCTGAGGGAATTGATATTCATGGTCTAGCAAAGTCGAAAGACGAGCGGAATAACCGTGTGTACGATTTACTCGAAACAGTTGGTTTGACGAAAGAACATGCGAGCCGTTACCCACACGAGTTCTCAGGTGGTCAGCGTCAACGGATTGGAATCGCGCGTGCGCTTGCTGTAGAACCGGACTTCATCATCGCGGATGAGCCAATCTCGGCACTTGACGTATCGATTCAAGCGCAGGTCGTCAACTTGATGAAAAAACTGCAACGTGACCGTAGTTTGACTTACTTGTTCATCGCCCACGACTTATCGATGGTAAAATATATCTCGGATCGTATCGGCGTTATGTACCAAGGTCACCTCGTTGAACTATGTAGTGCGGATCGCTTATATGAGAATCCGGTCCATGCTTATACGAAATCGCTCTTGTCTGCGATTCCGCTTCCGGATCCAGAGCACGAGCGTACGCGTAAGCGGATCGTTTATGATCGTCCGACGAGTGGACCTGTTGGTAAATCAGATGAAGATTCAAGCATTCCACCACTTCGTGAAATCGAACCAGGTCATTTTGTTTCGATGACGGATGCAGAACTGGAAGCATATCAAGCGCAACTCGTATAATTGTTTAAAACAAAAGGCATTTCCACGTTGATCGTGGAAACGCCTTTTAATTTTCTGATGCAATTCGTGGAAGATGCGCGAAGCGATGAACGACAGAATCAATCGCATCAAGACGGCGCATGGCTTCATCAAAATCGATTTTTTCATAGTGATGTAGTCCGCCTGGTTGTTCTTCTAGCGTATCCGCATCGTGCACAAGTTGTTGAAGTGGTGTCCGATTGATTGCACCAGGTGGAAGATACGAATCCGTATGCAAGAGAACGGCAAGTGCGATTTCTTTGGCGCGTGCTGGTTCTTCACCAAGGCGAATCAAAAGTTTATGGGCGCGTTCAGCCCCTTTAATGGCATGAATATCATTTTGACGATAGAGATCATAGTTCCAAGTGCCATCGGTATACCATTCGTAATGCCCGATGTCATGGAGGAGTGCAGCTTTCGTAGCTGTATCCGCATCTAAACCTCGCTTCGTAGCGAGCGTCAGAGCGCGTTCAGCTACTGAAATCGCATGATTCAAGCCAGAACGGGATAAATATTTTTGAGCGATCGGATGATCGAGAATAGTGACGAGTGTTAATGACATGAATGAAAAACTCCTTCCTCAGCGTTGATATTTCTATACACTCTACAGAAAATTGAAAGAAATTGCAACTGTTTTTCATTACTCAATCGACAATCTCACATATTTAATTGCTTAAAGTAGGAATAGATTATTGATATACGTGGTATACTTACTAATGTAGAAGATGATTATTTTGCTTTCGTAGGTTGTTAGTTCTGTTTCGGACCGATTGGGGTGTCGGAATATGAAAGAACGTGACAAAAAGAAAAAGCTGAAGAAGCGCCTTTTGCGGGATATTTTAGAGAAAAAACTAAAAGAAATAAAACTTCCTAAAGCAAAAGAGACGATTTCTCAGCCATTTGATCACACGCCAGCTTGTTAAAGCCACGTGGTGGCTTTAACAAGCTTTTTTACGAAAAGTTCTTTCATCTTTATAAAAAAGCTAGGTTTTCTGCTTTATTAGATGTAAACTGTCAAGTAATAGAACCATCATCGATATCTATGTATTCACTTAGGTGTTGAATGATGTTAAATCAGGGGGAGGATGTTTTTCAATGGTAACACTCTATACTTCACCAAGTTGTACTTCTTGTCGGAAAGCACGCGCGTGGCTTGAAGAACATGAAATCCCGTTCGTAGAACGTAATATTTTTTCAGAACCATTATCGCTCGATGAAATCAAACAGATTCTTCGAATGACGGAAGATGGAACGGACGAGATTATCTCAACGCGTTCAAAAGTCTTCTCGAAACTCGATGTTTCCGTTGAAAACTTATCGTTGCAGCACCTATACGATTTAATTCAAGAATATCCTGGATTATTGCGTCGTCCGATTTTGATTGACGAAAAACGTCTTCAAGTAGGATATAACGAGGATGAAATCCGTCGATTCTTACCACGCAAGGTGCGTACATTCCAACTTTTGGAAGCACAGCGCCTTGTAAACGAGTAATTTTAAAAAGCACGCTGCCTCGTGAGCAGTGTGCTTTTTGTTACCGATAAAAAAGGTTAAAATAAAGATAACAAAGGAATAGAAATATATCCTTCGGATTCGAAAGTGTGAATCCAAGTCATGTCCTCGTTCGTATTCTAAATAAGGAACGAGAAGAAAGGAGTGGACAGATTGAAAATCGAACGCGTCAATGACAATACGGTCAAGTTCTTCATCACTTATACTGACATCGAACGCCGTGGTTTTGCCCGAGATGAGATTTGGTATAATCGGGAACGGGGAGAACAGTTATTCTGGCAGATGATGGACGAAGCGAATGAAAAAGAGTCCATCTCCTTCGAAGGTCCACTATGGATACAAGTGCAAGCTTTTGAAAAAGGTCTTGAAGTCACTGTAACGATCGCAAAAAATGCAGTCGATGGTGAACAAGTCGATGAAGACGAACTCGATTCACTTTTACGATCAGCGATGTCTGAGACAGAAGATAAAGATACAGAATTAAGCCAGGATGTCTTATTCGAAACGCATGATTTCGAGCATATCATTGCGCTTAGTCAATATGCGAATGCTCCTGTCTTCGCAGAACTTGAAACAGCGCTTTACCAAAAGGATGGACTTTATCTACTACATGTTCATTTCGAAGATGATGTGGATGTAGAAGCACAAGAAAATGTCATGAGTTTAATTGCTGAATATCTTCACTTTAGCGAACAAACGATTCATCCTGTCGCTGAATATGGAAAACAAATCATTGCTTCAGATGTCTTTGCCTTTATTCGGAAACACTTTCCGAACTAAAGGAACTAAAAGCGCGAGTAAAAGGAGGATCACGAATCGTGATACCTCCTTTTATTCTGACATTAAGTGAGGGTATAGCCACCGTCTACGATAAGGGCTTGCCCATTGATGTAACTCGCTTTATTCGAGAGTAAGAAACAAACGACTTCTGCGATTTCAGAAGGTTGTGCAGGTTCGCCACGAAGATGATGCTTCATCGCAAGATCAAACTTATCTTTCCCGCCATATAATGCGTGGCTCAGTGATGTGTCGACCGGTCCCGGACAAATGGCATTAAAACGATACTTGCCATGGAAGCGGGCAGCGTATGTCTTTGTCAGTGTCAATAAAGCGCTCTTAGACGATGCATAGGGTAAGAGCATGGCGGGAAACTTGACGTGACCGACAATGGCGCTATTATTGACGATAGAGGCACCTTTTGAGAAACGTTTCGTCGCGAGCTGGATAATTCGTTCGGGCGCATGATAGTTCACTTGGAATACTTCTTTTTGTTGATCGGAGACACGTTCAGGTGCAACGGGTTTCCCGAAAGTACCTGCATTGTTGAAAATCCCGTCGATTTCTGGGAAATCTTCTTGTGTTTCTTCAAAGAACGCATCGATTGCAGAGGAATCAGCTAAGTCGACAGGGAAGAAATATAAACGTCCTTCTCCGTTTGATTCAAGAGAGGATCCCTTTTCTTCATTGCGACCAATCGCAAGGACGGTATGTCCCTCCCGAATGAGTTGAAGGGAAGTTGCCTCACCAATTCCACTTGTTGCACCAGTGATGATATACGTACCCATTTAAACGCTTCCTTTCTGTCATCAGTTTAAATACGATTTGTACTACCTACATAAAAGGAGGGGGATTCATGCTACGACGTGTACAACTTCTCATGACCCTCATCTTGACCATCGGCTTGATTGCCTTTTTATCCTACTATTGGAGTGTCTATATGGTAGGTTGGCTGTCCATCGTCATCATCTTGGTCGTCATGAGCGTGTTCGTCATCATTCTACTCGAAAATCGAAACCCAGAACGAACGCTCGTCTGGGCACTCGTCATGATGGCATTGCCTGTCGTTGGCGTATTCGTGTATTTCACATTTGGTCAGAACTACCGTCGAAAACGAATGTTTCGACTGAAGGCAATGCTTGATGAAGAGTCTTACATTAAGTATCGTAACCAGTTTAAGGCAGGGGTACACCAATCAGTGTTCCAAGAAGGACATTATGGAAAAGTTGTGACACTTATCGATTCAATCAGTCGCCTTCCGATTTCGTATAATACACATACAAGAATCTTGACGAATGGTCAGGAAAAGTTTCCGATTCTTTTAGAAGAGATTCGTCAAGCACAGCATCATATTCATTTGGAGTACTATATCGTACGGGATGATCAACTTGCGCTTCAATTACAGGAAGCGTTGATTGAAAAGGCCGAGCAAGGAATCGAGGTCCGTTTTCTTTATGATGCCGTCGGATGTTTTTCGACGGGTAAGCATTATTTCAAGAAGATGCAGGCGGCTGGCGTTGAGGTTCGCGCGTTTTTCCCTGTCGTCTTACCGTTTATTTCGAGTAAATCGAACTACCGGAATCATCGGAAAATCGTCGTCATCGATGGAACGGTTGCATTTACAGGCGGAATCAACATTGGGGATGAGTATATCGGTCGCGATCAACATTTTGGTTTTTGGCGTGATACCCATCTTCTCGTAAGGGGAGAGGCTGTCTCTGAACTCCAACTGATTTTTCTCCAAGACTGGTATTACATGACAGGTGAACGGCTGTTTACACCGTTTTACATGGAGCCACTTGAGTACGTTGAAGAAGCAACAGGGGGTGTTCAAATCATTGCGAGCGGTCCTGATGAGCCACATGAGGCAATGAAATCACTTTACTTCGGGCTCATAACGGAAGCGCGTGAATCAGTCTATATTGCTTCTCCGTATTTGATACCGGATGAAGACCTGATGACAGCACTGAAGACAGCTGCTATGGCAGGGATTGATGTCCGTATTTTGCTACCGAGCTTTCCAGACCATAAAATCGTATTTTACGCGAGCCGTTCTTATTTTGATGACTTGCTACGAGCTGGTGTGAAAATTTACGAGTACAATAAGGGATTCATGCACTCGAAAGTCATCGTTGTGGACGACGCCATCGCAACGATTGGGACAGCGAACATGGATTTACGTAGTTTTCATTTGAATTTCGAAGTGAATGCTTTCTTATATGGAACGAACTCTGTCCATGAACTAACACGTGATTTTTATGAAGATTTTAGCCATTCGACACAAGTTGATGCTGATATGTTCCATCGGCGTCCATTACGACGTCGATTGATTGAATCGATTTCACGTTTATTCTCACCGTTACTCTAGAAAAAGGGGACGATTCAGATGTTTGAAGCCATTGATGCTTCTGGTAAACGCATCATGATTCACAGATTTCCCATCCATGAATTAAAAGCGATGTCCTTACGTTGTCCGTATTGCCTGAAGCCCTTGCGCGTCAGGCAAGGACGACGACCACATTTTGCACATATCTCAGCTTGTTCAGGAGAAAGTAGTGTGCATATGTCCTGGAAAAAGCGCATTGCCGATTCTTTAATAAACGCAGGTATCCAAGTCGAAATTGAATGGGTGACTGGAGAGAGACGTTTTGACCTGTGGATACCAGAACAGAAACTTGGAATTGAGATTCAACGTTCTCCGATGTCGGCAGAGGAATGGATTAGACGAGCCAGACTTGATGCGAAACAAGAACAAACGGTTCGGTGGATCGGATTTCATCCTTCACATGGTGTCACGTTGCGATTGCAGGGTTGGATGCGACAAGCATTTTTACAAAATGATTATTTGGATCTGATCGTCGAGAATCAAATCCGGAGATTTCGACATCCAGTTCCTTTTGCAAAACACCATGTCTATTGCACGGTTCAATCGCTCTCGTTATCTGATTTTCTCTCGACAGAGCCTTCATCATTTCCTCGGAAATTTTCAATCGCTCGATGGCAAGGGATCGTTCATCGCTATCAGCGACGTCCTTTTTATCCTTCATTACCTCCACGCATTCTCAAGACCCCACTGTATCAAGCAGGTCTCCATCTACAAAACCTTCCCTCTTTTGCCTTTCTTCCGATCACACGTCTATTATTTCTCCCCGTCCATCCCTTTGAATTTCAAATCGCAGTCTTTTTAAAGCTAAAAGGGAGATATACTTCAATCCATCTAGAACATGCCATAAATCAACTGCTTTACCAATTGAATCTATCGATTGAAAGAGATTTGATTGATGCTCTCGTCAGAGAATGGATGGAACGGATCGAGGAGTCGAATAAGCTGTTTTAGCAGGAGCACTTCGATTGTTTGTCGAAAAGAAAACAGGTATAACTGAATTAAAGGAGTGAGGGAAATGGCAGAAGTATTAACACGTCAAGATGTTGACGTTACAGAAACATGGAATCTAGAGTCAATTTACACAACGAACGAAGCGTGGGAAGAAGAATTCGAATCGGTGAAAGCAATGCTTCCATTACTCGTCGAGTATAAGGGTCGTCTTGGACAGAGTGCAGAAACGCTCTATGAAGGGTTACAGTTACGAGATGAAGTCTCAAGACGTCTTTATAAGCTTTATACATACGCGCATATGCGTTATGACGAAAATACAGCAGATAGTTTCTACCAAGCTATGAACGACCGTGCTCGAACACTCGCGTCGCAAATCGGAGCAACACTTGCTTTCATGACACCAGAACTATTAGCTGTACCTGAGTCAACGATTGAGACGTATCTTAATGAGAATCCAGATCTTGCGATGTATCGTCATGCATTTGATGAATTGAATCAAGAGCGTGAACACGTCCTGACGGAAGCGGAAGAAGCGATTCTTGCAAAGGCAGGAGAAGTACTCGGTCAATCCGGTACGACGTTCGGTATGTTGAACAATGCAGATCTGACATTCCCAAAAATCAAAGGGGAAGACGGAGAAGAGACAGAGTTGACACATGGTCGCTTCATCACATTCCTGGAATCATCTGATCGTTCGGTCCGTGAAGCCGCATTTAAAGCGATGTATGGAACATATGCGAAATACACGAATACGCTCGCTTCGACACTTGCTGGGTCAGTTAAGAAAGACAACTTCTATGCGGATGTCCGGAAGTTCCCATCGGCACGCGCAGCAGCGTTACACGGTAATGCGATTCCTGAGTCCGTCTATGATGGATTAGTTGAAGCGGTACATGAGCATTTACCATTACTCCATCGTTACGTCGCCCTACGTAAGCGAGTACTCGGACTCGATGAACTACACGTGTATGATATGTACACACCGCTCGTTTCTGAGGTGGAGATGAAAGTCTCTTACAAGGAAGCGAAACAATTGATGGTTGAAGGGCTCGCACCGCTCGGAGCAGAGTACAAGCATATCCTCGAAGAAGGGTTGTCTGAACGTTGGGTTGATGTCCGGGAGACGCGTGGTAAACGGAGTGGAGCTTACTCTTCTGGAGCTTATGATACACAGCCGTTCATTTTGATGAACTGGCAAGACAATATCAACAACCTCTTTACACTCGCACATGAATTCGGACATTCCGTCCATAGTTATTACACGCGGAAGTCTCAACCATATCCATACGGTGACTATTCAATCTTCGTCGCAGAAGTCGCTTCAACGACGAATGAAGCATTGTTGAACGACTATCTATTGAAGAAAGTGACGGATCGTAAAGAAAAACTCTATCTATTAAACAATCAACTCGAAACATTCCGCGGAACATTGTTCCGACAAACGATGTTCGCCGAGTTCGAACATGCAATTCATGATGCGGCTCGTCTTGGACAATCGCTGACACCGGAATTCTTAACGTCAACGTATTATGCGTTGAATCAAAAATACTTCGGAGACGAAATTGTATTAGATGAAGAAATCGGTCTAGAATGGGCTCGGATTCCACACTTCTATTACAATTATTATGTCTATCAGTATGCAACGGGCATTTCTGCTGCCGCTGCTTTGACGGATCAGATTCTAGAAGAAGGACAACCTGCTGTAGAGCGATACATTAACAATTTCTTAAAAGCGGGATCAAGTGATTATCCAATCGAAGTTTTAAAAGCTGCGGGTGTCGATATGACAACAAAAGCGCCAGTTGAAGCAGCATTGCGTCAATTTGAACGTGTCCTAGATGAATTTGAAGCTTTGTTAGCAGAGTGACATCTTTGTGACAAAGTGAACAAAGAGTGGAAAAGAGGCGTAGTCCACGATATACTTATATTGTGAAGAGGGTCACATTCCCCAGTCGATTCTCTTTTTCCCCCATCCAGTGGTCAAAAGAAAAAGTCCTTCTCGTCAGGAGGGACTTTTTCTTTTGTCTATGATTGAACACAAAAAGGACAGTTCAGCACGCTGAACTGTCCTTTTTATTGTTTTTATCATGCGTGTGCCGAATCTTTTAAGTGACGCCATACTTTTCCATCACAGTACGATAGAGAAGCACATTTTTGTTGCAAGACCAGTTTTTTTAATTCGTGTTCAATCTGGGATTCAGGAGCGTCATAAATAAAGGCGATTTCAGCCGTTGTTGCTGTTTCATACCGTCTCAAGAATTGTTCGAGTGGTGGCTTCGGTTGTTTTTCGATCGTATGATCTAGCAATTCACTTAAGATCGAGACATACACCAAATACTCATAAGGTCCTTCTGCTTTGATCGCTTCTTCGTCTCCGACGAAAGCGAGTGTTGGAAGAATCCGAACATCCCATTCGGTGACTAGTTCAGTTTCTTTCTCGAGCATTTGCTGAATCGTATCCGACGAGACATCACGATGGAACTCATCTAAATCCAAACCATACTCCGTTAATGCTTCTGCTAGCCGCATCAATGATGGCCGACTATAAGCACTTTCTCCTTCGACGTTATGAAGCATTCGAAGGCGTCGCATGAATCGCATACCAAACGTTTTTCCTTGAAGCTCAATTGCTTTTAGAATGACGAGTGGTGACATGTCGCATGCGGATCGTGATGGAGCACATGGAATCGTTGCAATCGTCCGAAGACGGAACAGATGACCATATTCTAGTTCTAACTTCTTGAGAACGGGTATCAACCGTAAACCATCCGTTTGTGTCACATCTAGAAAATGATAGATTTCCAGAGGTTTCGTCGGTTGTTGAATCGATGGTTCGTCCAATGAACAATAAGATCCGTTACATTGTGCGTGTTCCATCCGTTCACCCCTTCCTGTTGTTATCGTTACCCTATTTTAGCAACGAAAAAAAAGAAAGAGCAAAGGTTTTGCTTGTTCATTCTTACACGAAAAATCAAGAAAGCGCTTTACGTTCCATGAAGCGGACGATTTTATTTTTTGTTTTGCGCTGTGGAATGTCGTGTTCTGAAAGAATTCGCTCGAAATCCTTTTGCCCTTGTTCGAAGTTACTGACCTCAAACTCTAACTCATAATCGGTGTGTCCGAGATAGCGACTTTTATCAAGGACAAGCAATCCTTCCGGGAGCGCGGTTTCGATTCGTTCTGTCTCTAATCGACCTAAATGCTCTAAAGATCCCTGTAAATCAAATGACTTTAGCTGTTCGTTCATCTCTTCGGAATGAATTAGACCGTATTTGAATAGATCTTCTGCTTCAGTTGATGATAACGTGACATGCGTTTCAAGCAATCCCTCCTCATGGGGTTGCTTTAAAGTCAGTACGAGTCCTTGTTTTTTCTCACGAATCCGTAAAGCAGCACCTTTTTTTCGAAGTTCAAAATCAGGCGTATCAAAATAATCGTTTGCTTGCCAAATGGGTTGTTTAGCTGACGCATAATGGGTAAATAACGATAGATATTCTTGTTCAGACAATAAGTTCTTAAATTCGATTTCCAATTCTTGTCTAATCGGAATCACGCCTTTCTAGTTGAATGTCTGAAAATATGATAACATGAATGAGGTAGGAACTGGCAGTGAACCAATACTATTCGATTAAAAGTGGTGACAAATCAGATGACAAAAGAAAATTGGGATTTATTTCTTGCACCGTATCAAATCGCGGTCGATGAGTTGAAAGTTAAGCTAAAAGCGATTCGTAAACAATTTCAGCAACGGGGAGAACATTCACCGATTGAATTTGTCACAGGACGGGTCAAACCTGTAAAGAGCATTCTTCAAAAAGCGGAACGAAAAGCAATTGCGCGTGAGTCATTAGAACAAGACATGCAGGATATCGCCGGATTACGCATCATGTGTCAATTCGTCGATGATATCATTCATGTCCTTGAGCTGTTACGCTCGCGCGGAGATTTTAAAATCGTCGAAGAACGGAACTACATTACGCAAAAAAAGGATAGTGGCTATCGATCGTATCACGTCATCATTGCCTATCCGGTACAGACGATCGAAGGTGAAGTTCCGACGTTAGTCGAGATTCAAATTCGAACGCTTGCGATGAATTTCTGGGCAACGATTGAACACTCGTTGAATTATAAGTACCAAGGAAATATTCCGGAAGAGACGCGTGAGCGTCTGCGTCGTGCAGCAGAGGCAGCATTTTTGCTTGATGCGGAGATGAGCCAGCTGAAAGTAGAAATCCAAGACGCACAACTCGTCTTTCAACGCGACGCTAAGGCGTCTGAACGATTAAAAGAGTAGGGGGATGACCATGCGTTTTGCAATCACGGCTCGTGATGATGAGCGATCTCATGCGCTTAAACAGCAACTCGAGCAGGCATTGACGGATCGGGGATGTATTCTTGATGTCAGCCAACCGGAAATCGTCGTCTCGATCGGTGGAGACGGAACGATGTTACAGGCGTTTCATTCGTATCTCGATCAAGTAGAGACAATTACGCTTGTTGGGATTCATACGGGGCATCTTGGTTTTTATGCGGATTGGCGCCCTGAAGAAATGGATGAACTGATTGATCATATCGCGAAGCAGGATTTAGCGACGGTTCAATACCCGTTGCTTGAACTCTCGATTGATTATGCGGACGGTTCACACAACCAACTGCTTGCCTTGAATGAATGTACGATTAAAAGTTTTAATCAGACGCTCGTTTGTGATTTATCGATTCGAGGCGACTACTTCGAGACATTCCGAGGTGATGGACTGTGTGTATCGACACCGTCTGGTTCGACAGCGTACAATAAGGCACTCGGCGGAGCGATCGTTCACCCGGCGCTCGAAGCAATTCAAATTACAGAGATGGCTTCCATCAACAATCGTGTCTACCGGACGATCGGCTCACCGATGTTGCTACCGAAACATCATGATGTCGAAATTCGTCCCGTCAATCCGATTGATTTTCAGATGACCTATGACCACTATGCTTCGATCATTCATCAAAACGTGACATCGATTCGGTGCCGGGTCTCTGATAAAAAAGTGAAATTTGCTCGTTTTCGTTCTTTCCCGTTCTGGCAACGGGTGCGGGAATCTTTCCTGGCAGACGAAAGACGTTAAAGTAAAGGAAATGGAAACATGAATGGATTTCAGCTACAACAGATGGTGACTGACATCGAGGATGGCTGGCGTGTCAGTCATTTTTGTACGACCCGCTTAGGGATTTCGCGGAAAATGTTAGTATCGATTAAAAATCATGGGGATATTACGCGTAATGGTCAGCATGTTAACGTCCACGACGTCTTACACGCGGGTGATCATGTCCATGTCTTCTTCCCGGAAGAGACACCAGCACCGGATATGGTGGCGACAGAAGGGGAACTTGATATTTTGTTTGAAGATGATTGGTTGCTCGTCGTCAATAAACCGCCGGGCATGGCATCGATTCCGTCTCGACTGCATCCGGAACGCTCATTATCGAACTATGTCCTTGGTTATTACCGAAAACAAGGAATTCCGTATGCGATCCATATCGTTAATCGGCTCGATCGTGATACGAGTGGTCTTGTCTTGTTCGCGAAACACGGGCTTGCCCATCACCGGATGAGTCTCATGCAACGATCCAATGAATTAGAACGACATTATTTAGCGTATGCACCCGGAAACGTACCGGTACAAACAATTGATCAACCGATTGGTCAAACCGATCATTCCTTCATGGAACGGATGGTACGACCAGATGGTCAACGAGCCATCACACATATCTTAAATAGCCGTCTAGTTCGAGCCTTTGACCAAGAAATCTCATTACTCGATATCCGACTAGAGACAGGTCGGACACACCAAATTCGTGTCCACCTTGCTTTTCTTGGGCATCCTTTGATTGGCGATACGATGTATCAAGGGAACCCGTTACTCCCGCGTCAGGCGCTTCATAGTGCGTCAGCAACGTTCCTTCATCCTGCGACGGGAGAACAGGTTCGTTTTGAAGCACCACTTCCTGAGGATCTCCGACTGGAATGATAAAGTGCACAAATAAAAGGCAATGGACTTGGTCCACTGCCTTTTATTTGTGTTTAGTCTTCATCGAACATGGAAATCCGAGATTGAGAGGCGATTGCCATGATCAATCCTAGACCGACGAGGTTTACGATCATCGTTGATCCACCATAACTGATGAACGGTAGGGGAAGGCCTGTGATCGGTAAGACACCAATCGTCATCCCGATGTTTTGGAAAATTTGGAACGTAAACATCGCGACGTATCCTGTCACGATATAGGTACCAAATGGATCCGCTGTCTCGAGAGCAATCTGAATCAACCGATAGACGAACAGGAACAATACGATCAAGACGATGGCAGCCCCGATGAAACCGTAGTGAGAGGCAATCGTCGTAAAGATGAAGTCTGTATGCAATTCCGGAACGAACACTTGCAGTTTCCCGTATCCAACGCCGAACATTTGCCCTGAACCTGTAGCGTTGATTGCTTGGACGAGCTGGTACGACAGATCATCCGCATATTCGAACGGTTGCAACCAAGCCATGATCCGGTTCATCGCGTGACCTGGGAAAAAGGTTGCGAGTAAATCATTTTGGAAAAAGAACAGGTAAAAGAAGATGATGACGGCTCCTGCGAACAGACCGAACATCGTCAAAAGCCATTTCCAGTTTAGTCCGGATAACAACATCGCACATGCTAAGATGACGCATAGAATCAAACCGATCCCTAAATCGGGCTGAATGATGATAAGACCGAGCGGCAAGGCTGTAACCGCGACTAACTTGATAAGTAACAAGAGATCTCTTTCATGTTGAACATAACGCGCATTGTGCTCGGTAATGACGGCAGCGAGCGTCACGATCAAAAAGAACTTCATGAACTCAGCCGGCTGAACCGTACCGATAACCGGGAATTGATACCAACCGTATGCCCCTTTGATTTCAGTGACGATTGGTGTACCACGGAAAATGACAAGACCGATTAACGATACGATACCTGCTCCATATAAAAACCAGTGGAATCGCTTCAACTGTTCATAATCGATGAAAATGACGACGGATAACGCCATGAAGCCGATGACATACCATTGAATTTGTTTGGCAGAGAAGTTGATGGCACTGATCGCACCTTTAAGCGAAGGTTGTGCTGTATAGATGGCGATGATACTGATGACCATCAGACAGGCGAGTAAAAAAAGCAACGTATGATCATAACGTTGTGTAAATGATTTGAATCGATTCATTTCATCCCTACTTTCTATCACTTTCTATATTACCGTAATTTATCAAATCCGCAATATCAAGAGCGATGGTTGACAGAAGCGTTACGTTTTTGTAACCTGAAGATAGGTTTTATTACCAGGTACTAATTCAAGGGGGACTTTATCATGAATATTTATCCTTCACTCGAAGGCAAGACGTACGTCGTCATGGGCGTCATCAACCAACGTTCGATTGCATGGGGCATCGCACGTGCGCTCGACGCTGCTGGAGCAAGCCTGGCATTTACATATGTCGGAGAACGTTTCAAGGCACCACTTGAAAAATTAGGACAAGAATTATCACGACCGGCTTCTTATTATACGTGTGATGTCACGAGTGATGAAGAGATCGAACAGGTCTTCCAAACAATCCATGCAGATCACGGTAAAATTTCAGGAATCGCTCACTCGATCGCATTCGCGGATAAAGAAGCGCTTCGTGGTGAGTTTTCAGGTGTAACGCGTGAACAGTTCGCGCAAGCACTTGATATCTCTGCCTACAGCTTAACAGCAGTCGTCAAAGCGGCGAAAGATTTCTTTACGGAAGATGCATCCGTCATCACGTTGACGTACCTCGGTGGTGAGAAGATGGTTCCGAACTACAACGTCATGGGTGTTGCGAAAGCCGCATTAGATGCAAGCGTTCGTTATCTCGCTGCTGAATACGGTCAGCAAGGCGTTCGTGTCAATGCGATCTCAGCTGGTCCAATTCGGACAGTATCCGCAAAAGGTGTCGGCGATTTCAATTCGATTCTTGATAGCATCGAAGAACGTGCGCCACTTCATCGTAACGTGACGACAGAACAAATTGGTCAAAGTGGACTGTTCTTGCTTTCACAAATGTCGAGTGGGGTGACAGGAGAAATCCTTCACGTCGATAGTGGATTCCACATTCTTTAATAGATAACAGATTGAACCAAGCTTTCCTGAGAAGGGGGCTTGGTTTTTTTTGTGCTGGATCGGGGAAGTGTCAAATATGAACATGTTGAAGGAGAGAGGAAGTGCAGAGGATGAACGCAATCGATTTTACAGTCGTACAATATGTCAATCGTCAAGTACGTGTCGATCCACAGCTAAAGACTGAACCAGTCGCTCGAGTTCAACCGATACGCCCAACTGACCCTTACCGCGAACACGAAGCGGACGACTTTTTAGAAGAACAGGCAAATGCATACGGTGTATTACCAGAACTAAAACTTCCCGGTCGAAGCTTCGACCGGGAAGTTTAATCATTCATTGACCTGTGAAGCGGAATGTCTCATAGACACTCCAAGCACCGTTCTCCAGTTCATACAATAAAGCCATTTTCGTGACGTCCTCTTGGAAACGGATATCTTCCATCTTGAGACGTTCTAGTACATCGAACAGTTCGACATCCGACAGTTCTTGACCGATTGTGATGTGTGGCAAGAAATCGTATTTCGGCTTATGTTCGAGTGGTCCCGTATGCAAAGCGCGATGTAATTGTTCTAACTCATCCGTAGGCATTACTTTAAGGAACAAGACATTGTTCGTCGGATGGAACGAACGAGCTCCTTGGATGTGCAAATTGACAGGCTTCGTTTCGGACGCGATTCGATTCAACTCCGTCACGATGTGGTCTAATTCTGTCTCATCGACTTCCATCCGCTCCCGTAGCGTGATATGAGGTGTGATCAGTGCATACTTCGAGTCATATCTCTTTCGGTATGAATTTGCAAAATCTTGAACGCGTTTCGATGGAAACAATACAACCCCGATGTTCATCGAAAATCCCCTACTTTCCCCTGAAATGATAACGCTTTACAAAATAATCATGACGGATTCTGGCGTCGATGTCAAAGAAGTTTGAGAGGAGCTTCAGAATCCGTGTATACTAATGAAGTACTTTGTTGGAGAGGTGGATATAGTCATGAAGAAAACACATTCAAAAGAGGTCAAACAGGCAGCTATCGATAAGTTACACGAACGAGGGGTGACGATTCATGCAATCGCTGAGATCGTGTACCAAATGCAGGCCCCATACACAGTGGATCTGACAATTGAAACATGTGTCAGTTCAGTGGAACGTGTTCTTGAAAAACGTGAATTACAACATGCGATTCTCGTCGGAGCAGAACTAGATATCTTGGCGGAAAAAGGGTTATTATCAGAACCCCTCCTGTCCATCATCCAAAGCGATGAAGGGCTATTTGGCGTAGATGAGACGATTGCGATTGGTGCCGTCAACACGTATGGTTCGATTGCGGTTACGACGTTCGGCTATTTGGATAAAGCAAAGGTCGGTATTATCAAAGAACTCGATACGAAGCTTGGGGACGGAAAAGTCAACACGTTCATGGATGATATCGTCGCGGCCATCGCAGCAAACGCATCCGGACGACTAGCGCATCGCTTGCGAGATAAGGAAGACTATTCCGCAGAAGAATTAGAAGAACGTAAGGGGACATACTGATGCGGGGTGCGAGAGCGGCGTGGATAGGTGCATCCATTGCTGTCGTCTTGTTCGTGATCATCGCTGTCTCCATTCGGATGACAGGCTATTTTTTATTTGATGCCCAATTATCGTCATACATGTCGCAACACGTCCCAGGGGATTACGTTTCTTGGTTTACTCAACTCGGATCAGGTCCAGGGGCGATGACGATGACGGTGTTACTTGGTATACTGAGTTATGTATTGTGGCGAGATCGTATCGCAAGCATCTGGTATGTGATCATGGCAATATCAGTAGGTGTATTGAATCAAGTCGTTAAATTCGCTTTCGTCCGAGAGCGCCCCTCGTTAAATGAATTGGTTGGTGGCGTAGGATACAGTTTTCCGAGTGGTCACTCAGCGATGGCTTTTGCCGTATATGCTGGATTTCTCGTCGTTGCGTTTCGTCATCTTAAAACAGGTGGGAAGGTACTTGTATCGATCGTGACGATTGGTTTATTTCTCGCCATGGGAGCTTCTCGAATCATTTTAAACGTTCACTATTTCTCAGATGTAATCGGTGGATATTGTTTTGCTGCGATTCTTTTATGTAGCTCCTATGCATTCATCGTCTCCCGTAGAAAAAAAGGAGTGGCTTGATGTTACTGTTAGATGTTGATCATAGTTTATTATTTGATGAAGAGACGATGCGCTCCATCGACAAGCCGACGTTGCTTGTCGAGCGAGTCGCTGGGCGACCTCGTTTCATGACGATGCGAGCGCATCTCAGATTAAAACGGTTAGTATCGATTAACGGTGTTGTTCCGGTGACGAAACGAACGATGGAAGAGTACCAGCAGTTGGAACTCTTTCAAATCGATGCGCCACCTAAGTGGGCAATCATTGACGATGGAAAGATTTTGCTTAAAGAAGGAAAAGTTGATCGTCGATATGAAAATTGGCTTCGTCAATTCAATAAGGAGACATCACTTGATTCCATCCTTGAGTATCTCATCGAAATGGAACAAGTTTCGATTGATGTATATCCTTCTGAGACGTTATCCAGTGTAATCACGCTTCCGCATGAACCGATTCAACGGACGACGGACGAAGCCGTATTATTAGAAGAACTATTTCGTAAGTATGAAACGACATGAAAAAACCGGACGGTCTCAAGCAGACCGTTCGGTTTTCATCGTTTCGTGCAAGATATCAAGTTGTTGGTAAAGGAATCTCATCGAACCAGTACACACCGACCGTCTCAGCGCCAGCATGCGCCAAGATGGAAGGACCAAATTGGGTAATGCGTACTTGAAGCTCCGGATGTTCTGTAGAAATCAAGCGCCATAATTCTTCAGCAGCGGCATGAGCGAGCGTATGACTGACATAAAGCGTCCGATCATATACACCATGAGCACTGACTTTTGATGAAATTTCACTGACCATTTCTTTAAAAGCTTTTTTGATGGAACGGACTTTTTTAAATGGGACAAGTCGTCCTTCCTCATTAAATTGAGCGATTGGTTTAATATTGAGCATGTTTGCTAGTAAAAATTGACTTCCTGAGACACGTCCGCTCCGTCGCATCGTCTCCATATTTCCGATGATCAGATAAAAATGCGATTTGTGTTTGAATGTCTCAAGCGTAGACATGACTTCATCTGGACCTTTACCAGCAGCAACGAGTCGTTGTGCGATCCGGACAAGTTCTTGCTGATTCGCAGCACCTGTATACGAATCAATCGCGTATAAGGGGAAACCGACGGCTTCAGCTGCAGCGACAGAACTCGAATATGTGCCGCTCAGTCCACTCGTGATATGAATCGCATACCCATAATCATAACCATCTTCAAGCAATTGTTCATACAAGGTTACGAAATCACCGAACGATGGTTGAGAAGTCGTCGGTGAAGCGTGGGAATCTTCTCGCATTTTTTGATCAAGCTGTTCAATCGAGATATCGACATACTCCCGGTAAGACTCTCCGTTTAAGATGAGTAAAGTCGGTATCACATGGACTCCGATTTTTTCAGCCTCTCCTGGCTCAAAAAAAGCCATGCTGTCGGTAATCCAAGCAATCTTATCCATGTATATGACGCCTCCATTAATAGAACCATTTTGTTCATCATACCATAGCGATGAAAGTGGAATCACTAGCTAGCGCGTTTTTGTGTGATAGAAGCACTGGAAACGTGTCCAAACCATGAACTGATACCGAAGGCGATGAGTGTTGGGAATAACCATTCTAAACTTTGATCCACTAAAGGCAAGGATTGATAGAACGTTTTAAGATTTCCCGGGAAAAGCGAAAGTTGATTTAACGCACTACAGAATGAGAAGAAAATCGTTACACCAAGAGTTGATTGATAAACAACCGACTTACGACGGAACAGATGACGCATGAATGTCAAAGCGATCAAGACGATGACGATTGGATAAAGGAACATCAATACCGGAACAGCGATAGATAACAATGTCTGCAATCCGACGATGGATACCGTAAGACCAAGAGCAGTCGTGAAGATACTTGCCGCTTTTAAAGATACACGGTTGGAAATCGTCATCATATATTCTGCAAATGCGGTGACGAGACCAACTGATGTCGTCAAACATGCAAGCAAGATCGCAAGACCAAGTACAGCTAAACCGATTGAGCCGAAGGCAGTATTTGCATAATGCTGAAGAAGTGCTGGACCATCAACTTTTCCGATGGCGGCAAATGTGTTACGTCCGATCATTCCAAGTCCGACATAGACGAGAGTCAAAGCAGTGGCAGCGATGATTCCGGCACGAGTGACGACTTTAAATAGTGCTTTTCGTTCATGAACGCCTCGGCTTTTCAATGTATGCAGTACGACGACACCAAATACCAAGGCACCGAGTGCATCAAGTGTTAAGTATCCTTGAAGGAAACCTTGAATGAATGCCTGTCCAGTCGTCTCATACGCTTCGTTTGGTGAAGAGACACTCGAAAGTGGCGAAATGATGCTACTGATGCTTAATGCTGCAAGAGCAATCAGTAATAATGGTGTGATGAAACGCCCGATGATCTCAAGTAATCTTCCTGGTCGTAGTACAAGATAAAGTGTGGCAAGGAAAAAGAGACTCGATGAGATGATCAACGTCATTTGTGAGGGAGCACCAAGGAATGGTACGACTCCGAGCTCATATGTGACAACCGATGTTCGCGGAATCCCGAAAAAGGGACCGATCGCAACATAGAGCGCAAACGTCAAGGCAGCACCTACAAAACGAGGGAGTGGTGCAGCAAGTGTTTTGATGCCACCTCCGATAGAGGCAACTGCAAGTAAGCCGAGCAAAGGAAGACCGACACCCGTTACGATAAAACCAAGGATGGCAGGAAGGAACTGTGAACCCGCAAGCGCACCGAGTTCCGGTGGGAAGATCAGGTTACCCGCACCGAAAAATAAAGCAAAAATCATAAATCCTAGAGCAAATGTATCTTTTGTCTTAAACATGTGTTGTCCTCCATTCATCCTAATTTCATAAAAAAAAGCCTCATCCACTAAATTTGTGGATAGGCGTCGTTTGCTCAGACGCCTTGTCGAAATGACGAAAAGGGCCTGGATCTTCATTTTCTCAAACGAGAAATGAATCTTCAGTCCCTACTCTTAATCACAATCAGTCGTTCTTGGATGAGCGTTGCGTGTGTCATGTTTAAAACCTCCTGTTTGAATTTTTCTAAGGATAACATGAAGAAATTAATAAAACAATATTTTCTGAAAATTCACCGCCGAATTTTTGAAAACAAATAACGTCTTGAGGAGAGATAAGGGTCTCTACTCAAGACGTTTTACGTTACACATCAGCTCGTTGCAATCGAGCGCGTTTTTTTGTGGCGTTTCAATTTATGGAGGAGCCAAGCGTGAACGACCTCACAGGATTGACGTGGTAACGTCAGTTCAACAAGCGATTCCTGCTGTTGCCCTTTAATGATGAAAAGTCCATTTTCTTCATCGACAGGGGCGATGGTCATTGAACTCGCCTCATTCAGCGACAATTTCACTTCACCGAGTGTCGCATCCTTTAATTTCAGGATGTTCCCATTTGTCGCAAATTTCGTGAATGAGCCAATTCCGTTCACTTTTAACTGATCCATATTGAATTCCTCCTTCTGTTGATTCCAGTACTGTCCCTATAAAAAACCGGGTCTAACTTCTATCTTGAAAAGGTTATCCTCATTATAGCGAAGTCTTCACCAGATGCTAGTCTTATTTTGTGTGAAAATTCGAAAAATTTTTTAACAATATTGTCATATGGATAGGAACACCTGTTAAGAGGGAATCATCATGTGAAATTCAAATAGAACAAAAGCATCCTTCTCTAAAAGAAAAAGATGCTAAAGGTCATTCTAACTCAAAACTCCATTTTTTTTTGCGACAAACAAGCGTTCCTCGTCGAAGGATCGATTCTTTCTCCGCTTCAAAATCTTCATGTAATACGCTCATATCTTCGTAGCGTCCTGCTACATATACGGGAATCGTGATGTTTCTTGAGAAAACAGACCGTTTTGCACTTTCGAAATCAATCACTACCCCTTCTTTGAGGAGGTGGCGAATATGAATCATGATTTCAGCTGTTAAGGCGATCGAGGCGACAGATCGTGCATGCTGACGAAATTTCCGTTGCACGAGGTCAGAGATGAGTTGTTCTACCCGTGACCAATCCTTCAAGTAAACAGAAGCATGAAGCCCATCGTGTTCGCTAAAATAGACCAGTTCATTCTCGATCGAGTCAAGGAAAGGAAGCGGTGTCCCTCGTTTCATATGCATTAAAAATAATAATTCCGCGATTTCGACATCCGTCAATACATCGAGCGAATGGGAAGATCGAATATCAATAGCAGTCAAAGGATGACGCTGGACATCCGTTGATTGTGAAAACTGTTCGATCTCATGCGCTTCGATGTAATGAAGCATCGTTCGAAACGATTGTTTCGTCTGTTTGAAATCACTTCCTGAAATGAGTAAAGGACGTTTCAAATCGACGGCTGCAGCGAAATCAGAGAAATGTACTCCTGACATCGTTAATCGTTGATTTTCCTCGTCCTCATATAAGTAAAGTAACGCACTCGACATACCACTTCGCTTCCTTTCCATGACTAACTACTTCATAATTTAATAGTAGCAAAACTTCGAATTGCCTGAAAGGATATTTACTTCTGAAAACGGGCATACTACATAGAGAAGCATAAAGAGAGGTGATGGAGCATGTGGGGCTTGCGAAAGCCTTTCCCGGAATTGCGGACCGAGCGCTTCATATTACGTGAGCTCGAAAACCGTGACGCACGCGAATTGTTTAAAATCCTATCGGACGATAAAGTCATGTACTATTACGGATCAGATCCACTCGTGACGGTCTATGAAGCTAAAAATGTCATCAGTTACTTTAAAGAACAGTTCACGCAAGGTAAAGCGATTCGCTGGGCAATTGCTGATGCACAAACGAATCAATTGATCGGGACGATCGGTTTTCATAACTGGCTGTCTCAATACCATCGGGCTGAAATTGGTTTTGAAGTTAGTCAAGATTATTGGCAACGTGGTGTCGCTTCGGAAGCGGCAAGAGCTGTTCTGACATATGGCTTTGAAGAATTTGCTCTCCATCGAATCAGCGCCCTCGTCGCACCTGAAAACCTCGCTTCTAACGCATTGGTTCAAAAATTAGGATTCAAAGCAGAAGGATTACTAGAAGATTATGCATACAGTCATGGTCGTTTCATGGATTTGACGATGTACCGTATGCTCGCATCTGAATGGAAGGGATGAGGTAGTCAATGGAAAAACAAACACTCGTACTCCTGCATGGATTTACAGGAGGAACAGATTATTTTAATCGGGTAGAGGCAAATTTACGACATTCCTTTGATGTATTACCACTAAGTTTACCGGGGCATGAGGGACTCGATGTTGGTCCGGATACGATTGAAGGCTTTGCAGAATGGGTCATGCATGAACTTGATCGACGTGGTATCGACAAGCCGATCATCATCGGACATTCCTTTGGTGGATACATCACAGCTGCAATTGTTGAAGGGTACGCGGATCAAATTAGTGGATACGGTCTTGTGTATTCGACAGCTAAAGCAGATGATGAACAAGCGAAACAAAAACGAAATCAAAACATCACACGCGTTGAAGAAGTCGGTGTCAGAGAATTCGTCAATGGTCTTGTTCCATCCTTATTCGCTGAAGGGGCAGATGAGTTCGCTGTCGCTGAAGCACTTGAGATCGGATACATGATGACGGTCGAAGGAGCCATTCGTGCGCTCTCTGCGATGCGAGATCGGCGAGATATGACGAAGGTCTTGACGAGAGCAAGCGTGAAGGGTCTCATCATTCATGGCACGAAAGATCAACTGATTTCAGAGGAAAGTGCATTTGCACCAAAGAATGATCATCTCATACATCGGTCAACAGACAGTGGACACATGGGGATGCTTGAGACACCGGATGCTTTCGTTGCAATCATCGAAGAAGCATTCAAGTAAGTTTTTGCCCTACGGTCACGTCTGTAGGGCATTTGCTTTGCATTTCAGATTAGATATCTGAAATGATAGAAGTGGAGGGGATACACATGAAAATCGTAGCGATTGAACCAACACCAAGTCCAAATAACATGAAAGTCATCGTTGATGAGGTCTTTTCGGAAAAGGGGCAGACATTTGAGCATGCCTTTGGCGCACCGGAACACATTCAGCGATTACTTGAAATACCTGGCGTTAAGTTCGTTTATCAGGTCAGTGACTTTTTATCGATCGAGCGTTATCCAAAATATGATTGGCGCTCGCTTGTCATCGATATACGACGTGCGTTCGGTGAAACGTTAAATGACGTTGAACAACACGAGACAGATGCTGAGTATGAGCCTGTCCATCTATTCGTGCAGTTCATTTTAGGCGTACCAATGCAAATCAAAGGTGTGAAAGGATTAGAAGAAAAACGAGAAGGGCTGTCGGAACGTTTCCGAGAAGCAGCGCTATTCGTCCAACCATTCGTTCAGAATGTCATTAGCGATCGACGCTGGGTGGAACAAGCACCTCGATACGGAGACCTTGACGAAAGTTTGCGTGAAGTAGCGAATGAGATTGAGATTGCATATCCAGTCGAACGTATCGAACGTCTCAAGTCGCTCGCAGCAGGAGAAGATATTACGTTTAGCGGTCAAGCGATTCAATCATCCGATTGGAAAGAACGATTCGCGGCGCTCGATGAACTACCTGTTGAGATGGAGTGGGTTCCAGCTTATGCTCGCCTGTTACAGGATGAGAAGATGCAAATTCGGCGTCAAGCGATTGTAAAGCTTGGGATGTTCGAAGATCACCGAGAAGAACTGTTAGAGTATTTGACGAGTGCACTGCATGATCCGTCAGGGATCGTTCGCCGGACAGCAGGCGATACGATTTCAGATTGGGCGATGCCAGAAGCTGAACCAATGATGATGGAAGCGTTAGCGGATAAAAATAAATTAGTACGCTGGCGAGCTGCTCGCTTCCTGTTTGATGTCGGAACGGAACAGTCGATTCCAAGACTGCGTGAAGCAATCCGAGACCGGGAATATGAAGTGGCTCTACAAGCCGAACTCGCATTAACGCGGATCGAGAGTGGGGAAGAAGCACTAGGAACGGTTTGGCAGCAAATGAATCGAATGATAGATGAAAGTTCATAAGAACTTAAAAAATAATTGCTTAAGAGAATCATTCGACAAAATGAGTCACCAATTGTCTAGGTATATTTTCCCTGTTGTCTAAAAACGCTGGTAAAATAATCAAAATTATGTTGTCATCTTTTTGAAATCGAAATGAAATGTGTTGGAAATGCTTATTAAAACGCTTGCATCTAACAACTAAATCAAGCATTCCAAAATATCCCTGATGAAATTGAAATATTGTTTTGAAATGAAATGTCGAATGACAATTTTCTTCTTTTTCCTGCCCTTTGGTACAGTTAATCTACAATAACGAATTCGAATCATGTAGGTCATCTCTTGGCTGGGCATTATGAATGAGAAAAGGGGAGAATCGGGGATATGTTACTTTTCGCTGAAACAGATTTAGCAGTAGGATACAAGGAACGGACAAAAACAGGGGTATATGTAACGATCGAAACAATCGACAGTCGTACGATCACATTAGTCGCACCAGCAAACGCGGCAGAAGATATTTGTGACGAACTGTTTGCGACAGGATTAGAGCAATTGTTTTCATTCAAGATGAATCCATCGACTTTACCTGTGGCATAAGCGGATAAACGTGCGAGAGAGGAGAATCCTCTCTCGCTTTTTTTTTGTGATAAAATTAATAAAGATAAAAGGAGGGATGAGATGAAACGTCTCGTTTTCATTCTGCTACTGCTTACTGTTTGTTTAGCAGGTTGCCAAGAAAAGAAACAACAGGCAACAACCACGAACGAACCGATTCAAATCGCAGTCAAAACGACAAAGCAGGACGACATGATGCAATTAGACATTTCTTTAACGAATCCAAATGATCACAGTGTGAACGTGACGTATCCTTCCTCACAACGTTTTCAGGCTCAATTGATTGATGCGAAACAACACGTAACGTATGATTTTGAGAAAGAGCAAGTATTCACGCAAGCGATTGAAAAGGATACGTTCACGAAACGTGAAACGAAACAGTATACGGTTGAATTACCGATCTCCTCTTTAGGTGATAGCACGGAAGTTCGCGTATCGACAATCCGTCAATTCAAGGGAGCAAGTGCAAAACAAACGACGGATCAACAAATGATTGATTCAAAATGACGATCAACACAATGTGAAGGAGTGAAGCGATTCATGCAAAAAGAAATCATCCAAGTAACAGGAGTAAAGCCTGCCATTGACCCAGCACAAGAAGTAAACGAGCGGGTAGCCTTCTTGAAAGCGTATCTCAAGCATACAGGAGCAAAAGGATTCGTATTGGGCATCTCAGGGGGACAAGATTCTTCGCTCGCAGGTCGTCTGTGCCAACTGGCAGTTGAAGAGTTGCGAAAAGAAGAGGGGAAAGATGTCGCATTTTATGCGGTCCGCTTGCCTTACGGGGAACAACAAGATGAAGCAGACGCACAGACAGCCTTGACGTTCATTCAACCGGATCATTCGCTTCGTGTGAACATTAAACCAGCGGTCGAAGCATCGATGCAGGCGTTCAAAGAAGCGACAGGTGCAGAACTTTCCGACTTTAGTAAAGGAAATACGAAAGCGCGAGAGCGAATGAAAAGTCAATATGATTTAGCCGCTCATTATGGCTGTTTAGTCGTTGGAACGGATCATGCAGCTGAATTCGTGACGGGATTCTACACGAAACATGGTGATGGTGCATGTGATTTGACGCCATTGACGGGACTGAACAAACGGCAAGGGAAACAACTGTTACGTTACTTGAACGCACCAGAAGTCTTGATTGAAAAAATTCCGACAGCAGATCTTGAAGAAAATCGTCCGGCATTACCAGACGAAGTGGCACTTGGAATGACATACGAAGAAATTGATGATTATTTGGAAGGAAAGACGATTTCAGAAGCAAGTCAAGAAAAGTTAGAGACGCAGTATAAACGTGTTGGGCATAAGCATCATATGCCGGTCTCACCACTCGATGAATGGTGGAAAGCATAATCCAAAATAAGGAGGCGTGATTTCAAGATTGAAATCACGCCTTTTTTCATGTTCTTCGATTCTTCTTCAATTGTTATGGGAAAAGAAGAGAAACGATGATTGAGGAGGCGAGAGTATGACGATTGGGATTATAGGTGGAGGGTTATCCGGCTTGACGGCAGCTGCATTATTCGCAAAACAAGGAACGCCGGTCATGCTTTGGGATGCGGGATTACTTGGAGGACGTGCCACCTCTCAAACCGTAAAAGGATTTACGTTTAATTACGGTGCTCATGCGATTTATGGACGCGATCAATCGATTCTTCGCAAACTAACGAAACAGCTCGGTATCGAAGTGACGTGGCTGGATTTCTCAGCGAGTCGTGCGAAATATGAGTTTTCAGGTCATTTGACGGCAGTTCCTGCGAATGCCTGGGGATTATTGAAAACAGAAGTCATCGAAGGAACGAACAAAGTACGTTTCACATGGGAAATCATTAAAACGATTTTACGAGTCGAACGAGGGGATCCGCAACAATCGATCGGGCAGTGGTTAAAATCAGAACGAGTCGATGAACAAGTGGCACAGTTGATGCTTGATTTGGCATCAACGAACTTTTTTACGGCAGAACCCGAAAAAATTCCGTCAGACGTCTATTTCGAGTATTATCAAAAACTTTTTCGGACGCGCAAGCCTGTCTCATACATCGAAGGAGGATGGCAAGGGTTAGTACAGGAGTTGGAACGGATCATTCTAGAGAACCGCGGAGAGATTCTGAAAAAAACAAAAATAACAGCAGTCGAATCGACTACGACAGGATTCTTAGTACGTGATCGAAAGAAACAAGAATGGAACGTCGAACGGATCATCTTTGCCGTACCACCGCGTGAAATCTTAAAAATGGCAACCCCAACTGCCATTCAACGATTTGTTACACCGTATGCAAATCATGAACCGGTAGAAGTATTCGTGTATGATCTTGGACTTCATCCGTATATCCAAACACCGTATTCATACATCTACGACCGTTCGCATCGAGCGTTCATCACGGATTTATCACATTATGATGCAAGTCTTGCACCGAAGGATGGTCAAGTCCTTCAAGCAATCGCCTATCTTGAACACGATCGACTTGAGGATCCTGATTATATTGGACATGTCCGAACAGGAATCGAACAGATGCTTGACGTTCATTTTACAGATTGGAGACAACGTATCGTCGCAGAACGAACGATCAAACGAGCAGTCGTACAAGAAATCAAATGGAAAATGGGGCAAACGCCGCTTGCGACTCACATTCCGGATCATGCAGGTGTCGCTTTCGTCGGGGACTGGTGTGAAGGTACGGGACAACTCTCAGAGCTTGCGTTCTCAAGTGCCGTGAGCATCTTCAATCGATGGACTTGATGTCAAACGACAAAAAAGAGAAGTCGAATCGACTTCTCTTTTTTGTATCTTACGCTTCATTGTTCGAACGTGCTGGATAGAATGCTAGAACCAAGAGTAATGTAAAGGCAATGAGACTCATCATCGGAATCGTCAAGAAACCAAAATAGTTGACCCATTTGATGAGACAGCCACTCGTACATAACGCTTCGCCATCGGGTAAGCGTTCAAGGATGACGTGGTACAAGGCGACACCAAAGCCGGCAAGCACATACAGGCGAACGAAGAGCGGATCGATCGTTTTTGACCGGAATAGCGAGATGAGCAAATAAAAGGCTGTCGTATACATGAATAGTCGTTGCCACCAACAGAGAGGGCAGGGAATGAATCCGCGAATTTCACTGAAATAGAGACTGCCAAGCGTTGCAATCGTTGAGATGATGAACATAAAATGATAGCGTGTCATATGTATCGTCCTTTCTAACGTGTTAAACTAATGCCATCTTATATCATGAGGAGTCGAATCTCACATTGCAAGTGTCGGAAATGGAAATGTTGATCACCTTATCGGAAGAGTTGAATATGAGGCGCGCTGCTGAACGATTATTCGTCTCGCAACCTGCGCTTAGTCAACGTCTCGTTGCGATTGAAAGACGCTGGGGAACAAAATTATTCATTCGTTCATCGCGTGGGTTAAGCATCACACCACAAGGAGAAAAAGTAATCGGTCTCGCAAAAGAGATGAATCGGAAAGAACTTGAGTTAAAAAGTGAATTGACAGCAGAAGAGGGTGCCGTTTATGGGACGCTTCGGATTGCCGTCGCTTCCATCATGGGGCAATATTGGCTCCCGCGTGTCTTGAAACGATTCGTTGAGCGTTATCCGCATGTCCGTGTTCAGCTTGTCACGGGATGGTCCAGTGAGATGATGCGTCATATGTTAGAGGAACATTTTCATATCGGAATCATTCGTGGAAACCCGGACTGGAAAGGTGTCAAAGAACGTCTTTTCTCGGATCCGCTCTATTTAGTCGATAGTGAGTTGACGTCAATCGAACAGTTACGCTTGACGGATCGACCATTCATCCAGTTCAAGAGTGATTCAACGTACTATCAAGAAATTTTAGAATGGTGGCAAGATCGGTTCGCAAGTCCGCCATCTCGGACGCTGGTCGTCGATCAAATCGAGACATGTAAGCAGATGGCTCTACATGGAATTGGGTTTGCGATTTTACCCGAATCGACGATCCAACAATCAAATGAAGTCATGCAGCTTCCGTTAAAAACATCATCTGGAAAGATATTAAAGCGAGATACATGGATTTTGTCTACGGAATCGATGCTTGAACTAAAACAAGTTCAAGCATTTTGGGATATCGTAAAAGAAGAAGGAGGAAGTCAGTCAGATGGAATACGCCATTGAAATGCGGCGCGCGCTTCATAAAATACCAGAACCAGGGTTCAAGGAATTTAAGACGCAAGCTTTTATATTGGAACAAATTCGTGCTTATCCACCAGATCGTGTCACGTATGACACGTTTGAAACAGGTGTTTTCGTTCGAGTGAAAGGATTGACTGGAAATCGGACGATTGGTTACCGGGCAGACATTGATGGGTTACCAATTGAAGAAGCGACAGGTCTTCCGTTTTGCTCGGAACATCCAGGCTTCATGCATGCCTGCGGTCACGATATGCACACGTCGATTGCGTTAGGGTTGATGAAACGAATCATTGAATTGCCGGTCATGGATGATGTCGTCTTTTTATTCCAACCAGCGGAAGAAGGTCCGGGCGGGGCTGAACCAATGATTAAAAGTCCGTTGTTTGAAAAATATCGTCCAAGTGAGATGTATGGTCTTCATGTTGCACCGGAATATCCAGTCGGTACGATTGCGAGCCGTCCCGGCGTCTTGTTCGCGAGTGCTCGAGAAGTTCATATCACGATTTATGGTCAAAGTGGTCACGCGGCATTTCCTCATTTGACGATTGATACGGTCGTCGCGCAAGCAGCCTTGATCATGCAACTGCAAACAATCGTCAGCCGATCCATCAATCCGATGAACTGTAGCGTCATCACAATCGGAAAGGTCGATGCTGGGATTCGAGAAAACGTCATCGCTGGTAGAGCTGTTCTTGACGGTACGATGCGCGCACTCAATGGAGAAGACATGGAAAAATTGGAACGACGCGTTCGTGACATCATCCGGGGAATTGAAGCTTCCTTCGGCGTCAAGATTGATCTGCAATTCGGAAATCGTTATTACGAAGTCGTCAATGATCGACAAATCGTTGATAAATTTTCATCATTCGTCAAGATGAATGCGAATTACATTGAATGTGATGCGGCAATGACAGGAGAAGACTTTGGATTCATGTTGAAGGAAATTCCAGGAATGATGTTTTGGCTCGGAGTCGACAATCCGACATCTGGTCTTCATCAACCAACCTTGAATCCAGATGAATCCGCGATTCCATTTGTGATTGATTTACTTGACCATTATTTCCGAGAGTATGTTTAAAAGTTTTTATGAAATAATAAAGGATATAAAGCTTTCCCTTTCGAATTCAGGAATGGGAAAGTTTTTAATATATGTAGGAATAAGAGTTTTCGAACATTTTGTGAAAAAAATCACGTGTATATGTGAACAATTTGTTACATCAAACATTATAAACAGACACAAAGGGTTATGTTCTCTATGATACGGTTATAGACCATATAGAGAAGTATGTTTTAGGAAGAGGGGGCTAAATACATGTTCAATGATCCCGTAGTGCTCAGTCGATTGTTGACAGGGCTCACACTAGCGTTTCATATTATTTTCGCGACGATTGGTGTCGGAGTACCGCTCATGGTACTGGCAGCTGAATTCATCGGTCTGAAACGCAAAGATCCAGATTATATCTTATTAGCAAGACGGTGGACGCGTGGATACGTCGTTACCGTAGCGGTCGGTGTCGTAACAGGGACGGCAATCGGCTTGCAACTATCATTACTTTGGCCGTCACTCATGCAAGTAGCGGGTCAAACAATTGCTCTGCCACTATTTATGGAGACGTTCGCGTTCTTCTTTGAAGCGATTTTCCTTGGTATTTACTTGTATACGTGGGACCGGTTCAAAAATCCGTGGTTGCACTGGTTGATTGGGATTCCAGTCGTCATTGGTGCGACAGCATCAGCGTTCTTCATCACGACAGTCAACTCCTTCATGAACTCACCAGAAGGATTTAAGATCGTCAATGGTACGTTGACGCAAATCGAACCATTAAAAGCAATGTTTAATACAGCGACACCGACGAAGGCGACACACGTCATCGTTTCAGCTTACTTGACTGTTGCCTTTATCTTGGCAGCAATCGCGGCGTTCCATTTGCTTCGCAAAAAGACACTCTCAGCAGCGGAAACAGCGTATCATAAAAAAGCACTTCGCTTAACGGTTATGGCTGGATTGATTTTTGCCTTCTCGACTGCACTTGTCGGGGACTTTTCAGGGAAATACTTGGCGAAATATCAGCCAGAGAAACTCGCGGCTGCTGAATGGCATTTTGAAACGACAAGTGAAGCAGAATTGATTTTTGGTGGGATACTTGATCAGCAAGAAGACGGCAGTTATGAAATCAAAGGAGCCGTCAAAATCCCATATGCGCTCTCAATTCTTGCAGGTGGGGCTCCGAATACGGAAGTCATCGGTTTAAACGAATTCGCAAAAGAAGATCAAGCACCACTGATCGTCCACTATTTCTTTGATATCATGGTATCGATTGGGATGTACTTGACTGCTATCTCTGCTTTGTTCATCTTGGCATTCCGATTGAAAAAATTGAATCCATATAATAAGTGGATTTTACGAGGGGTGTTCATCGGTGGTCCGTTAGCGATGATTTCAATCGAAGCGGGATGGATGTACGCTGAGATTGGTCGTCAACCTTGGACGCTTTACGGTATCATGCGAACAGCGGACGCGGCGACGACTTCAACAGCGGTTGGTCCGATGCTCATTTTATTCAGTGCATTGTACTTGTTGCTTGGCACGATTTGTACGGTCGTCTTATTACGGATGTTTAAGAAAAACACGGTTGGAAAAGAACTTCAAGAACTTGCTGAAAACCACCATGCACGCGGTGAAGCAATGTTCGTGGATGATAACAAGTAAGGAGGGAACGATTTGGACGTTCAAACACTAGGGATCACGGTCCTTTGGACTTTCCTGTACGGATATCTCATCGTTGCCTCAATTGACTTCGGTGCTGGATTTTACGCCTTTTATTCAAAATATACGAAGCGGGATCATCTGACGAATCGATTGATTCTTCGTTACCTCTCTCCTGTTTGGGAGGTAACGAATGTCTTCTTCGTATTCTTCTTCGTAGGACTAGTTGGGTTCTTCCCAGACTCCGCTTACTATTTCGGTACGGCACTACTCGTACCAGCGTCAATTGTTCTTGTCTTGATTGCGATTCGTGGTAGTTTTTATGCGTTCGCCAATTATGGATCAAATGACAGCATGTTCTACACATTTTTATATGGAGCGACAGGGTTGCTGATTCCTGCTGCGATGTCGACGACATTGACGATCAGTCAAGGTGGTTTCATCCGCAAAACGAATGATACAGTTGAGTTTTTAGGAACGAAATTATTTTCGAACTTTTACTCGTGGACGGTCGTAGCGCTCGCTATCGTATCTGTCTTATACATCAGCGCGATGTTCCTCTTATTCTACGCGGATAAAGCGAAAGATGAGGGAGCTACGCCGCTTATTCGGAAATGGGCACTCTTCTGGAGTGGACCAACAATCCTCGTCTGTGCGCTCGTCTTCTTTGGACTGAAGAACCAAGCAGCATGGCATTATGAAAATATCCTAAACGGCAACTGGTGGTGGTTCGCTGCTAGTTTCTTATTTTTCCTCATTGCCGTGACACTCGTCTATATGAAGAAAAACTATAGCATCGCGTTCGTCGCGGTCATGCTACAATATGCAGTCGCGTGGTTTGGTTACGGATATACACACTTGCCGTATATCTTGTATCCATATATCGATATCAACAAAGCAGTCGTAAACGAAACGATGGCTTCCGCACTCGTCGTCGTTTTCATCTTCGGACTTTTACTCTTAATTCCGGCGTTGTATTTGATTTTACGGCTCTTCTTGTTCGATAACGATTATGTACGTGGAAAATCATCAAAATAATGAATGGATAAACGCCTCTGCGATTCGCAGAGGCGTTTATAGTATTTTTAAATTGAATCGGGTACACTACTAAGGAAGAGCGATTGTGAAGGAGAGTTGTGAAAATGAATGGAGAGTTTGCAGTAATCGGACTAGGGCGTTTTGGTGGCTCGATTGTCCGCGAATTATCGAAAAACGGCTATGATGTCTTGGCAATTGATTCCGATGAGGAACGTGTCAACGAATTCATGGGGATTGCGACACATTCTGTCATTGCCGATACGACCGATGAGAACGTTTTAAAAAGTTTGGGGATTCGAAACTTTGATCATGTCATCGTCGCTATTGGGGAGAACATTCAAGCGTCTATCTTGACGACGTTGATCTTAAAAGAGCTTGGTGTACAATCGATCACCGTCAAAGCAACGAATGATTACCATGAAAAAGTATTGCGAAAAATCGGAGCGGATTTCATCGTTCACCCTGAGCGGGATATGGGGGTTCGGATTGCGAACGGATTGATGAGTTCGAATATCCTTGATTACTTAGACTTATCACAAGAATTTTCAATCGTTGAGATTAAAGTCAGTGATCAGATGGCAAAACAAACCTTAATTGATCTCGACTTACGAAGTAAATATGGAGCAAACGTTGTCGCCATCAAACGGGGTGAAAATGTCATGATCTCCTTGCAGGCAGATGAAGTCATTGAAAAAGGCGATTATCTCGTCGTCATTGGTGAGAATGAAGATCTTGATCGCTTAGAACGCGCGATTCATAAAGTAAAGAATTAAAAAAGCTGAGGCATGCCTCAGCTTTACATCTATCTATTAGATGAGTTGGAATTCTTTAAGTCCATGTGCGATACCGTCTTCAAGAATAGGTTTCGTGACATAATCGGCAGCAGCTTTCGTTTCCGGAAGTCCGTTGCCCATCGCAATACCGGTTCCAACGTAGCGGAGCATCTCTAAATCGTTTAAAGCATCACCGAATGCAAAGGTATCTTCGCGGCGAATATTCGTCAATTTCAGGAATTGTTTGATCCCTTCTGCTTTCGAGGAACCGACATTGATGACATCCATTGCGTGTGGGTGCCAACGAATGAAATCGAATGCGTCATACCGTTTAACATAATCCGCTTCTTCTTCGGCCGTACAGTAGACGAGCGTTTGGAAAACATCATGCGATAAGAACGCTTCTTCATCGTGAATTGGTAGCGGCATGTCGAGATCGCCGAGCGAATCAACGACATGAAAATCATTTGATTTCGTCGTGAAGCCTTTTGCTTCACCGAGATAGACGAGTGTATGTCCGTTTTCTTTTGCTTGTTGCGTCAGGTGTGTCAAATCGGCTTTAGGTTGTGGACGTTTGTAGATGATTTCATTTTGATGAACGACGATTTGCCCGTTATAGCCGATAATCGTATCGATGTTGAGCAATTCACGGATTCCAGACAACATCGCAGGTCCGCGTCCAGTTGCAAGGGCTACATAGACACCATTTTCTTGAAGCTTACGAATTGCCTGTTTTGTTGATTCCGGAACAAAATGACCATCATGCAATAAGGTTCCGTCGATATCGAAAAAGACGACTTTCTGATTTGCCATGGTTTCACCTTCTCTTTTTAATTGGTCGAAATGACCTGTTCATGTGAAAGTATAGCATAACCAAAAGCGAGTTGCCGGAAGGGAACATGCCGAATAAGGATGAAAAATAGTCCATGTATCGTGTATACTGTACTAAGGACAAAAAACAATGTACTGATAAGGAGTTGCTAGGCATGATTTTTAAAGTATTTTACCAACCGCTTCGTTCGGAAGCACCTGTTCGTGAACGGACAGAAACAATGTATGTAGAAGGGGAAAGCATTCGTGACGTGCGATCAACGATTGACCACCTCAAAGATATCAACATCGAGTTCATCCGCGAAGTCAGCGGAGAATTTTTGACATACGAACAACAACATCCTGATTTCAAGGTTGCGACGTTCGAATGAAGTTCGTCAAAAACCATCAAGCCGCCGTTTTCGCACTCGGTGGACTAGGGGAAATCGGGAAGAACACGTATGTCGTTCAATTCCAAGATGAGATCATCGTCATTGACGCGGGTGTCATGTTCCCAGAAGATGAATTACTCGGAATCGACTATGTCATTCCAGATTACACGTACTTGATCAAGAACAAGGATAAGGTCAAAGGCGTCTTCATCACACACGGTCATGAAGATCACATTGGCGGTCTGCCATTCTTGCTCAAACAAGTGAACTTACCGATTTACGCTGGGAAGATTGCGATGGGTCTCATCAAGGTGAAGTTAGAAGAACATGGTTTGCTTCGCAACGCGGAACTGCATGAGATCGATGAGGATTCGGTCATCAAGTTCCGGAAGACAAGCATCTCGTTCTTCCGTACGACACACTCGATTCCAAACTCGTTCGGTGTCGTCGTCAAAACGCCACAAGGGAACATCGTGCATACAGGGGACTTCAAGTTCGATTTCACGCCAGTTGGAGAACCGGCTGATCTAGCTAAAATGGCTGAACTCGGTAAGGAAGGCGTATTGTGTCTTCTATCGGACTCAACGAACGCAGAAGTGGAAGGGTTTACGATGAGTGAACGTGTCGTTGGGGAAACGATCTCAGACATCTTCCGTAAAGCGGAAGGACGGATCATCTTCGCGACGTTTGCGTCGAACATCTATCGTCTGCAACAAGTCGTCAATGCTTCTGTAGAAGCAGGACGGAAAATCGTCGTCTTCGGACGTAGCATGGACAAGGTCATGATGATTGGTCAAGAACTTGATTTCATCAAAGCGCCGAAGGGTACGATCATCGAGCCGAACGAGATGAAACGTTATAAATCAAATGAGTTGACGATCCTTTGTACCGGTTCACAAGGAGAACCGATGGCTGCACTTAGCCGTATCGCAAACGGAACACATCGTCAAATCTCGATCATTCCGGATGATCTCGTCATCTTCTCTTCGTCACCAATCCCAGGAAACGTCGTTTCTGTCGGAAAGACGATCAATCAGCTATATAAAGCTGGTGCAGATGTCATGTACGGTAAACTAAATGATATTCATACATCAGGTCATGGTAGTCAACAAGAGCAGTTGCTCATGTTACGTCTATTGAATCCGAAATACTTCATGCCGATTCACGGGGAATACCGGATGCTGAAGAAGCATATGTCGCTTGCGATGGATGCTGGTGTACCGGAAGAGAACTGCTTCGTCATGGATAACGGTGAAGTATTAGCGCTAGATGCGAATGCAGCCGCTATCACTGGGAAGATTCAAGCGAATGCCGTTTATGTCGATGGAAAAGGAATCGGAGACATCGGAAACATCGTCTTACGCGATCGCCGTATTCTCTCAGAAGAGGGACTCGTCGTCGTCGTCGTGACGCTTGACTCGAAGACGAATCGTCTCGTCTCTGGACCGGACATCATCTCGCGTGGTTTCGTCTACATGCGTGAGTCGGGTAATTTGATTAAAGATGCTGAACGTCTACTCAAGCGTTCGCTTGATCAATCGCTTGCGAACCGTAATACGAAATGGACGGACATCAAACAAGTCATCAATGATACGCTCACACCGTATTTAACAGAAAAAACACAACGTCATCCAATGGTCATGCCGATCATCATGGAAGTCTGATTCAAAAAAATCCTCGTCTCCGAAACGGAAACGAGGATTTTTGCATTACGTGGCAGGACCGTATTCCTTGAACGGTTCTTTTTTATCAATCCGATCATAGAACATGACGCCATCTAGATGGTCGTATTCATGCTGGCAGACGATTGCTTTCATCCCTTTTAAACGTAATTTTATAGGATTTCCGTTATGATCGATGCCAGTTAGGGTAATACGCATATAGCGCGGTACATGTCCTTCGACTTCACGATCGACGGACAGACATCCTTCGCCGCCCGTTAAATAGGTCTGCTCAACGGAATGACTGATGATTTTTGGATTATAGATACCAAATTCCAGCAAATCATCACCATCCGGTAAGCGGATCGCGAACATGCGCTTGTTGACACCGATTTGTGGTGCTGCAAGTCCAATGCCGCTTCGTAAGTCATATTTCTTCGCAATTTCATCATCTTGACTGTTGGCGAGGAACTCGCGCATGAGTCGCATCGTTTCCTTATCCTCATCGCTGAGAGGGAAGGTCACTTCTACTGATCGTTCGTGAAGAGCAGGAACGTCTTCGCGTACGATTTCATTCATGGTGATCATGAACAACACTCCTTTCGTCTACAAAAAGTATAGCATAGGAAAGTGGGGAATGATGACAACTAACACAGTAGGAAAATATCGAATGATACAGAAGATGGAATATTCTAGTTTTGTGATTGAATTCACAATGTGAAACGCGAAAAAAATAAAACATTTCCTTTGATTTTAAGGTGTTACAGATTTATACTTGTAACGTAATGAACAAGACACTATAACGTGTCGATTCATGATAATACAGTTTACTCAACTGAATAGGTACACAGACACATGTTCAAAGGATAGTCACACGGGACTTCGTTTTTTGGACACTATTGTCATGTGGGCAAATCAGTCAGAGGAATATTTCGCTGAACGCAGTGAAAGGATGAGGTGAAAAGATGAACGTAAACATGTTTAAAAACGTGGAAGAAAACTTTGAAACGTTCCGCATTCTTGACGAGAAAGGTGAAGTCGTCAATAAAGACGCTATGCCAGACCTCTCGGATGAAGAGCTTACGGAATTAATGCGCCGTCTCGTATACACACGTATCTGGGACCAACGTGCAATCTCACTTAACCGTCAAGGACGTCTTGGTTTCTACGCTCCAGTAGCTGGACAAGAAGCGTCAATGATCGGTACGCAATTCGCTTTGGATAAAGATGACTGGATTCTTCCTGGATACCGTGATATTCCACAAATGGTCTTCCATGGCTTCCCACTTTACAAAGCATTCTTGTTCTCACGTGGTCACATCACAGGTGGTAAGATCCCTGAAGGTGTTAACGTCTTAATGCCACAAATCATCATCGGTGCGCAGATCGTTCAAGCGGCTGGTGTTGCTCTCGGTCTTAAGAAAAGCGGTAAAGAACAAGTCGCAATCACTTACACAGGTGATGGTGGTTCTTCACAAGGTGACTTCTATGAAGGTATGAACTTCGCTGGAGCTTTCAAAGCACCTGCAATCTTCGTCGTTCAAAACAACCGTTTCGCAATCTCGACACCTGTCGAAAAACAATCTATGGCGAAAACAATCGCTCAAAAAGCTGTCGCTGCTGGTATCAATGGTATCCAAGTCGACGGTATGGACGTTCTTGCTGTATACGCAGCTACGAAACAAGCGCGTGTTGAAGCACTCAACGGTGTTCCGACATTGATCGAAACATTGACTTACCGTTACGGACCACACACACTCGCTGGTGATGATCCAACACGTTACCGTACAAAAGACATGGATGATGAGTATCAAGCACAAGATCCACTCGTCCGTTTCCGTGCTTTCATGGAAGCAAAAGGTCTTTGGAACGAAGATAAAGAGAACGAAGTCATCGAGCAAGCTAAAGCTGACGTTAAGGAAGCACTTGCACAAGCTGACAAAGAACCAAAACAAAAAGTTACAGATTTCATCAACGTGATGGCTGAGAAGCTTCCACAAAACCTGCAAGAGCAGCTTGATGAGTATACAGCAAAGGAGTCGAAATAACCCATGGCACAAATGACGATGATCCAAGCGATCACTGACGCAATGCGCGTCGAGATGAAACGCGACGAACAAGTTCTCTTGTTCGGTGAAGACGTCGGTAAAAACGGTGGGGTATTCCGTGCGACAGAAGGTCTTCAAGATGAGCTCGGCGAAGACCGCGTCTTCGATACACCACTTGCAGAATCAGGTATTGGTGGTCTTGCTGTCGGATTCAGTCTGACAGGATTCCGTCCAATCATGGAAATCCAATTCTTCGGATTCGTATTCGAAGTATTCGATTCAGTCGCAGCACAACTTGCGCGTCTACGTTACCGTTCAGGCGGCACATACAATGCACCTGTTACAATCCGTTCACCATTCGGTGGCGGTGTTAAAACACCGGAACTTCACGCAGATAACCTCGAAGGACTCATGGCTCAGTCACCAGGACTTAAAGTTGTCATTCCTTCAACACCTTACGATGCAAAAGGTCTTTTGATCGCGTCAATCCGCGACAACGACCCAGTCGTATTCCTCGAGCACATGAAACTCTACCGTTCATTCCGCGGTGAAGTGCCAGAGGGCGATTACACGATCGAACTCGGAAAAGCTGATGTTAAACGTGAAGGTACAGACGTAACAATCGTCACTTACGGTGCGATGGTACACGCTTCACTTAAAGCAGCTGAAGAGCTCGAAAAAGAAAACATCAGCGTCGAAATCATCGACTTGATGACAATCAGCCCAATCGACATCGATACGATTCTTGCTTCTGTCAAGAAAACAAACCGTGTCGTCGTCGTTCAAGAAGCACAAAAACAAGCGGGTATCGCTGCAATGGTTGCAACTGAAATCCAAGAACGTGCAATCCTTGACCTCGAAGCGCCAATTCTTCGTGTTGCTGCTCCAGATACAATCTTCCCATTCGCACAAGGTGAAGACGTCTGGATCCCAGATCACAAAGATATCGTTGAGAAAGTCAAAACTGTCTACAATTTCTAAGAGCATTTCGGAAAATAAGGAGAGGGGTCCATTCTCTCCTTGCTTCCGTTTTTACAGATAACAATCGACTAGAAGAGTGAACTAAAAGGAGGCATATTCAAATGGGTTTATTTGAATTCAAATTGCCGGATATCGGTGAGGGTATTCATGAAGGTGAAATCGTAAAGTGGTTCGTAAAAGCGGGCGACACTGTCAAGGAAGACGACGTTCTTCTTGAAGTACAAAACGATAAAGCAGTCGTTGAAATCCCATCACCAGTTGATGGTACTGTTAAAGAAGTTAAAGTTGACGAAGGTGTCGTAGCTGTTGTTGGCGACGTCCTCATCACTTTCGAAGTCGAAGGCGAAGGTTCTGCTCCTTCTGAAGAAGCAGAGCAACCAAAAGCTGAAGACAACGCGAAAGACGTTCAAGATACGGATCAAAAAGTGGAAGACAAACCAAACGAGGTTCAAATCCATAAATCAGAACGCGTCATCGCGATGCCATCTGTCCGTAAATATGCACGTGAAAAAGGTGTCGACATCCGTGAAGTCCAAGGTTCTGGAGACAACGGTCGTGTCGTCAAAGAAGACATTGATGCATTCGCAAACGGTGGTCAAACTTCTGAAGCACCAGCAACAGAAGAAAAAGCACCAGCTGCAGCTGCTTCTGCACCAAAAACAGAAGTTAAGCCATACGTTGCTGCTCAACCTGAACTTGAAACACGCGAGAAAATCAAAGGAATCCGTAAAGCGATTTCGAAAGCAATGGTTAACTCGAAACATACAGCTCCACACGTAACACTCATGGACGAAGTCGATGTTACGAACCTCGTAGCACTCCGTAAAAACTTCAAAGAAGTTGCGGCTGCTCAAGGTACGAAATTGACTTACCTTCCGTTCGTCGTAAAAGCATTGACTGCTGCTGCTAAAAAATACCCAGCAATCAACGCATCAATCGACGATGTAAACGAAGAAATCGTCTACAAAAACTACTTCAACATCGGTATCGCTGCAGATACAGACAACGGTCTTGTCGTACCAGTCGTTAAAGATGCAGATCGTAAATCGATCTTCTCACTCGCTGACGACATCAACGATCTTGCTGGTAAAGCACGCGAAGGTAAACTTTCTGGCGAAGAGATGAAAGGTGGATCAATCACGATCACTAACATCGGTTCTGCTGGCGGTCAGTGGTTCACACCAGTCATCAACCACCCAGAAGTTGCAATCCTCGGTATCGGTCGTATCGCTGAAAAAGCAGTCGTCAAAAACGGCGAAATCGTTGCTGCACCAGTTCTTGCACTTTCATTCAGCTTCGACCACCGTCTCATCGATGGTGCAACTGCACAAAACGCGCTTAACTTAGTTAAACGCCTATTGAACGACCCACAACTTCTCATCATGGAGGGATAAGCAATGGTAGTAGGTGAATTCGCACAAGAAACAGATTTACTCGTAATCGGGGCTGGCCCTGGTGGTTACGTTGCTGCAATCCGCGGCGCGCAACTCGGTATGAAAGTAACAATCGTTGAACGTGAAAACGTCGGCGGTGTTTGCTTAAACGTTGGATGTATCCCATCAAAAGCCTTGATCACTGCAGGACATAACTTCCAGCATGCTAAAGGTGCAAGCGATATGGGGATCACTTCTGAGAATGCAACTGTCGATTTCTCGAAAGTTCAATCTTGGAAACAATCTGTCGTCAACAAATTGACTGGCGGCGTTAGTGGTCTTCTTAAAGGGAACAAAGTCGAGACTGTCGTTGGGGAAGCTTACTTCCAATCAGAAGATACAGTCCGTATCATCAACGAAGATTCTTCGACTCCTTACAAATTCAAGAAATGTATCATCGCGACAGGTTCGACTCCAATCGAACTTCCAGCTTTCAAATGGTCAAAACGCGTCCTTTCTTCAACAGGCGCATTGAACCTTCCTGAAATCCCGAAAAAACTCATCGTCATCGGTGGCGGATACATCGGGATGGAGCTTGGTACAGCGTATGCGAACTTCGATACAGAAGTCGTCATTCTTGAAGGAACAAAAGACATCCTTTCTGGTTTCGAGCCTGCTATGACGCAAGTCGTTAAGAAAAAGCTCAAACAAAAAGGTAACATCACAATCCACAACGAAGCACTTGCTCAAAGTGTAGAAGAGTCGGAAGATGGCGTTAAAGTAACATTCGAAGTCAACGGTGAAGCACAAACAGTTGAAGCGGACTACGTCCTCGTTACTGTCGGTCGTCGTCCGAACACTGGTGATCTTGGTCTTGAAATGGCAGAAGTCAAAGTCAGCGACCGTGGTCTTGTCGAAATCGACGATCAGTGCCGTACTTCAAACGAAAACATCTACGCAATCGGTGATATCGTTCCAGGACCACCACTTGCACACAAAGCTTCATTCGAAGCTAAAATTGCTGCTGAAGCAGCTGCAGGACACCCTGCATACCTCGACTACAGCGCGATTCCAGCGGTCGTCTTCACAGATCCAGAACTCGCTACAGTCGGTTACACGGAAGCACAAGCGAAAGAAGAAGGACTCGATTACATCGCGTCTAAATTCCCTTACGCTGCGAATGGTCGTGCACTTGCACTCAACGAGCCAGACGGCTTCTTGAAAATGATCACTCGTAAATCAGATGGTCTCTTGATCGGCGCGCAAATCGCTGGTACAGGCGCATCTGATATGATCGCTGAAATGGGACTCGCAATCGAGTCTGGTATGACAGCTGAAGATATCGCACTCACAATCCATGCACACCCATCACTCGGTGAAATCGCAATGGAAACTGCTGAAGTTGCAATCGGTAGCCCAATCCACATCATTAAATAATATCGAAACACCTCATACACGGGGAGCCGATCGTGTATGAGGTGTTTTTTTGTTTGGTCTTGATACAAAAAAGGAAAAGAAAAAGTAAAAATCGGAGAGGGTGGACGCACATGGAATCCGTGACTACCTTAGAGGAGCTGTATTACGTATCGGAAATGGATAAGGTTCGTTTTGTCGGCTGGACGACTGCACTCGCCCGCTATGATTTTGCTGTCGTCTGTACGGGACAATTCTTCGGGAAAGTACTCGTCGTCAGTTTAACCGGTGGTCAGTCAGCGTTACTCGATCAACAGGATGTGTTGAATGGAGAGGTCTTAATTCGTACATTTGCGATTGAACGAGAGGATGTCGCAGTAATCGGTGAAGCACTCGCAGCATTCATTCCTTGTTCACCAAACGATGAATACGGCGAATGAAATGACAAAAAAAGCAGTAATCCTCATTGAATAAGGATTACTGCTTTATCTTGTCTTCACCGAATCGCATTCGATTGTTGAATGACTTTGATCGTCTCAAGCGAATGATCTTCAAGACCTTGAACCGGAAGACCGGCTTCGATGTTTTCTTTAATATAGGCAAGGTTGTCTGCCGTGATCATTTCGCCTGGGATGAAGATAGGAATACCAGGTGGATATACCATCATGAATTCAGCTGAAATCCGCCCGACCGCATCGACCAACGGAATCGTCTCTGTCTCTTCATAGAATGCATCACGAGGACTGAGAGCGAGCGCTGGGATGTCTGGAAGAACAATCGAATGATCAGTCGTCTCGGCGCCATTATTTTGATAACGTGCGACAAGTAACGACATCGCATGTAGAAAGGCATCAATCGTCTCTTCTGAGTCGCCAGACGTGATGATGACGAGAATGTTGTTCAAATCAGAAAGTTCAACTTCGATCCGATGTTCTTCACGTAAGAACTCTTCGACGAGGTGACCAGAAATGCCAAGTCCTTTGACGGAAACAAGCACTTTCGTTGGATCAAAGGCGAACGTCGCACTCGAATGCAGATCGGATTCACCGAAAACAGCGAGATAAGGAAGCTTCGCTAATCCAAAGCGCATCCGTGTCGCAAGTTCAAGTGCCCGACGATTCATCGCTTCACCGTTGATCGCAAGATGACGCCGAGCGCAGTCAAGAGAAGCGAGCAACAGGTAAGATGTCGATGTCGTCGTCAACATCGAGAGCACTGCTTGAACTTTATCTGGAGAGACAAGTCCGCGACGAACGTTCAGGACAGAGCTTCCTGTAAGTGAGCCACCGAGTTTATGCACGCTGGTTGCGGCAAGATCAGCTCCTGCTTGCATCGCTGACAGCGGCATATCTTCGTGGAAGGCGATATGGACGCCGTGTGCTTCGTCGACGAGTACCGGAATACCTTTACTATGGGAAAGCTTGACGATGCTCTCTAAGTCACCAGCAACGCCGAAATAGGTCGGATTGATGACGAGAACGGCTTTTGTATCGGGATGAAGTGCAAGGGCACGTTCTACCGCGCTTGGTGTGATACCGTGTGCGATTCCGAATGTCTCATCGAATTCAGGGTGAATGAAAATCGGATGCGCACCAGAAAGAACGATAGCTGACATCACCGATTTATGCACGTTCCGAGGAACGAGAATTTTATCATCAGGTCCGACGACACTCATGATCATCGCCATGATGGCCGTTGAAGTTCCTTGTACGGAAAAGAACGTTTCGTCGGCATGGAAGGCTTGAGCTGCCAATTGATGAGCTTCCTTAATGATTGCCTTTGGATGGTGGAGATCATCAAGGGGAGCGATATTGATTAAATCGATATCGAGCGCATTCTGACCGATGAACGATCGAAAGGCTGGATCCATTCCTTGACCATTTTTATGACCGGGAATATGAAATTGAATTGGTTGACGTTTCGCATGCGCGAGTAGCGCATCGAATAAAGGTGTATCGAGCTGTGTTAAGCTTTTTGTTTGCACCAGATTTCCCCCCTTAAAACCGAATAAAAATACAATCAAACAAGCTAACTATAACAAGTTTTCGGACGGTTGCAACTGTTTTATGCTTCTTTTCCGTGTAAAATAGAAAAGTGCAGAAAGGAAGTGGGAATGATGGCATTGAATTATCCGCTCAATTCCGATTGGTCGACTGAAGAAATCGTGAAAGTCATCGACTTCTTTAATTTAGTCGAGCAAGCGTATGAGACAGGTGTTGAACGACAACGGTTGCTTGAAGCGTATCGTGAATTCAAGCAAATCGTCACCTCGAAATCCGAGGAAAAACAGTGGGATCAGTTTTATATGGAAGAGACCGGTTGCTCGAGTTATCGGACGATGCAACAAGCGAAACGTCAGGAAGAACCGATTGTTCGTATGAAGAAATAATTGGATCATGAAGATAAGACT